>NZ_JBQKUH010000047.1:0-34470 GCF_054968485.1 Leisingera sp. G5_S3_59_S7 | reverse complement strand
AGCGCCCCGCCTTGCCTCACCCGCCTTGCCTCAGCTGTCCGCGCGCACGGTCTGGGTCTGAACGCCCAAGCCCTCGATCTCCAGCCGCATCACGTCACCCGGCTTCAGATAGACCGGTGCGGGCTTGATCCCCATGCCTACGCCCGGCGGTGTCCCGGTGGCGATCACGTCGCCTGGGTGCAAGGTCATCAGCTGGCTCAGATGCGCGATGATCTGGGCCACTGTGAATACCATTGTGCGGGTGCTGCCGGTTTGTTTGCGTTCGCCGTTCACGTCGCACGTGAGCCACAGCGCCTGCGGATCGGGCACCTCGTCCCGGGTCACCAGCCAGGGGCCTATGGGCCCGAAGCTGTCGCAGCTCTTGCCCTTGGTCCATTGGCCGGTCAGCTTAGTCTGAAAGTCGCGCTCCGACACATCGTTGATCACGCAGTACCCCGCAACGTGGTTCAGCGCCTCTGCCTCCGGCACGTATTTGGCAGCGGTGCCGATCACCACGCCCAATTCCACCTCCCAATCCGCAGCAACCGAGCCGCGCGGCAGGATCACGTCGTCATTTGCGCCAACAATCGAAGACGTGGCCTTGAGGAAGAGGATCGGATGCTCCGGCAGATCCATGTTCATTTCTTCGGCGTGATCGGTGTAGTTGAGGCCGATCCCCAGAAATTTGCCGGCCTGGCCGACACACGGCGCCAGGTCCGGCGCGCCCGGCACCAGCGGCAGGGTTTGCGGGTCCAGCGCGGCCAGCCGGGCCAAGGTCGCGTCATCCAGCACCGCTCCGGTGATATCCGGCACATGCGCGGACAGGTCCCGGACCGCGCCAGCGCTGTCCAACAACCCCGGCCGCACGTCTCCCCCGGCGCGGTATCGCAGCAGTTTCATGAGTGTTTCCCCTGTGTCCTGGTTGTTCCGGTTCAGTTGGAGACGTAGCCCGCCACCACCTGCAGCAGCTTGAAGGCGGTCGAGGCATCGTTTTCGACAACCGCCAGGAATTCCTCCTCGCCGATGCGCAGGCAGCGCAGGTCGCTCTCCGCTATCATGCTCAGCGCCCGGGGCTCCTGCCGGATCAGCCCCAGCTCTCCGACCAGCCGCCCGGGCCCGACCCTGGCAATCAACCGGTCCTCTGCACCCTCCTGCGGCAGATAAAGCCCCGCCTCGCCTTCGAGGATCATATAGGCGCCGTCCGAGGCCTCATCATCCTTGAGAAAAACCGCCTCGCCTTTGGCGGCCTCGTACCAGCGTGCGCCGAATGCCAGCAGGCGCAGCTGGCGGCGGTTCAGGCCGGAGAACAGTTCCGTCTGTTCCAGCGCCCGAAGCTTGCGGGCGAGGTCCTGGCTGGCCGCCCCCTCGCTGGCCGCCACCTCCTGCGCCTCGTCGCTGACCAGCCGTCCCTGGCGCAGTTCATAAAAGACGTCGAAAACATCCGGATTCTGGAAGCCGGACGCTAGGTAGATCAGCGTGGTGTCCGGCAGCAGTTTGCGCAGGTTTTTGTGCACTGCCACCCGGGTTTCAAGGTCATAGCTCGCCATGGCGGAATCCAGGATCAGGATATCCGGCCGCTTGATGGTGGCCCGGCAGAATGCCAGCGGTTCTGCGAAACTGGCTGCCAGCCCTTGCCCGCCGACGGCGATCGGCATGTCAAAGATCAGCTCTACCACCTGGTCGCGCAGCCCCTCGCGCACCATCAGATCCGAAACCAGCTTGCGCACCTCGTCGCCTTTGGCGCCGGCCGCATCGGAGATTTTACCGAACAAGGCGTTTTCAAGAACCGTCAAGGTGGGCGCAAAACTGCCGCCGGAAAACGGCACAAAGCTTGCCCCCAGCGTTTCCAGCAGGCTTTCCCCGTGCGTGCGGCGGAAACTCAGGATGCGCTCCTTCATCCCGTCCTCAAACGCCGGGCCGATCTGTTCCGCAGAAATGGTGAAGGGCACGATCAGCAGCTGCGCCAGCTCTTCGCGGCTGAGCGCTGCGGCGTTGTCGGCCCCCTGCCGGTCAACCAGGGCAATCGCTGCCTCATAGGCCTCCACATCCAGCCCCAGTTTGCGGAACAGCGGGTGGCCGGTGCCATCCATGCCAAAGATCTGCCGCAGCATCTCCACCACGTCGCGGGTCAGCGACACCAGCCCCTTGTCCAGCCCCAGCTGCTTGAGCTGGCCGAGAAACTCCGCGTGCCGCAGCAGCGTTTCAACGGTCATGGTTTCTTGAGACGCGGCAAACAGCAGGTTCTCCGCAACCGGCAGTGCCGGGTTGTAGCTGTCCGCGTCCAGAAAATGCACATGCACGTCCAGGCCTGCGATCTTGACGGCCTCGCGCACAGCCGGGCGCAGCCTGACCAGCTGTTCTGCAAGGTCCGGGTGCGCAGGGGCCTCAAAGTACTGCTCGATGCCGCGGCGGAACAATGCGGTGTCGGACCCTATCCCCTCCACCAGTTTCAGCCACCAGCCCCGCAGCTCCTCCTCGCTGGAGAATCCCGCCAGCTCCGGGTCCAGCCAGGGCGCGTCAAAGGGGTCCGGGCTGTTGCCAGCCCGAATGGCCGTTTCCAGCCGCTCAAGGTCTTGCGCCTCGCCCAGCGGGCGCAGGCGCATCGGCATCATCACATTGTCGCCGAACGAGCCCTGAAACAGAACCGGCCGCGAGGTGGCGTAGCCGATCCGTGCCGCCAGCGTGGCCTGGTGCATGCCGCTGAGGTTCTGGTCCGCCACCGTCACCGCGCCCGACGACGGCAGAATCTCCCTTGTCAGAAGTTCCGCCAGGGCGCGCCTGTCTTCCTCCGAGGGGGCGGCAATCCCGATCACCTGCCCGGCGGGGAAAGCGGCACTCAGCTCCTCCAGCACAAGGTTCCCGTCGGCGTCCCGCACGGTGACGGAATCCAGCACAATGTCACCTTTGAGGTGCGCCAGTTCCTCCGGCTCGCCGGTCATCAGCTTTTCGCCGACCATCCCCTGCGGTGCAAAGCGCTCAAGAACCACGTCCCAGCGCAAGCTCATGTCCTGGGTCTGGTTGTAATAGGCCAGCAGCTCTTTCCAGGGTGCTGCGAGGTCCTTGTAGGCGGCTAGCGCCGCCACCAGCGCCCCCAGCGAGACCTTGCCTTGCAGCACCAGATAGCCGCCGACCGCATAGAAGAAGAAGGGGGTCAGCTGGGTTATGAAGTTGTTGAGAAACTTCATAAAGAACTTCTTCTGATAGATCTGGAAGCGGATTTCGTACAGCCGTCCCAGCCGTTCGGTGATCACCGCCATCCGGTAGCGCCAGCCGCCGTTGATCCTCAGCGTCGCGGCGCCCGCGGCGCTTTCGCCGATCTCAGTGGCCAGCGCGCGCACCTGCTTGATCCGCTTTTTGTTCAGCTGGTTGATCTGGCGCTGCAGCATCGGGATCAGCCATCCCTGCAGCGGAATAAGCGCAATCGCCGCCATCCCGAACCAGAAGTTCTGCAGGAACAGGAAGAACAGGATGGTCAGCATCTGGCCCGCTTGCAGTACCGGCTGGCTGACCGCATCCCCCATCAGCCCGCCCATCGGTTCCGACTCGGAGGTCACCATCGACACCAGTTCGCCCTGGCTGACGCGCTCGAAATATGGCTGCGGAAAGCGCAGCACCCGGGCGATCAGCTGATAGCGGAAGCGGCGCAGCATGCGCTCGGCCAGCACCCCCTTCATGGTGTTGATCCGCATTTTCAGCAAGCCGTGACAGAGAACCGACACCAGGAAGGCGCCGCACAGGATCCACAGGAACGTCAGTTGGTCGAAACTGTAGCCGAGCACAGTGACGGTGGAAGTTTCCGAGCCGATTGCATCGTTGATTATCCGCTTGGGCAGTTCCAGCGTCAGATACAGCAGCGGGAACAGGCAGGCGGTGACCATCAGCAGCACCAGCTGATCGCGTTTCGAGTATTTCCAGATGAAACGGAACAGAGAGCGTTCGATGGGAAAGCTCCATCAATGGCGGCTTCGGGTGTGGTCTGCCTTATGGGTAGCGCGGTTTGGCGGGCACAGGCAATGGGCAGAAATCCGCTTTGTCCCGTTACGGCACCCTGCTGGCGCGGCATTTGCCAGGCGGCGAAAAATCCGTAAGGTTCCAGCCAGGTACCCATGCTGGAGGTCATTCGGTTTGCCGGACTATGTCGGATCTGTTCTGCTGCTGCTCTGCGCTTTGCAGGTCAAACACCTGTTTGCCGACTTCTTTCTGCAAACGCCCAAAATGCTATCCGGCCGCTGTGCCTATGTCCACGTGGGGCGCGCCCAGCATGCCGGGGTTCATGTCATCGGATCAGCCATCGTCTTTTTGCTGTTCGGCGCACCGGTGATGTTCATCCTGGTGCTCGGTGCGCTGGAATGGGTGGTGCATTTCCACATCGACTTCGGCAAGGCCCGGTTCTCCGAGCGCCGCAAGCTGAACCCGCAGCAACCGTTGTTCTGGCAGGCGATGGGCTCTGACCAGGCGCTGCACCAGCTGACCTATATCGCCATGGCCTGGGCCTGGGTGAAATACGCCGCGATGTAGAAGGCGGCCGCCGGCTTGGGAGCGCCCCCCCCAGCCCCCCGGGGTACTTCTGCAAAGAAGGAGCTCAAGAACGGGGCTAATTTTACTTTGCGCAAATACCCCTGCCGGAGGCATGCGCCGAAGGCGCACTTTTCAGGGTACCACAGGCTTGTCCCGTTTGATCGTGCGAAGCACCACATTGGTCTGGGCACTGGCAACCGCCGGAAGGCGGAACAGGAAATCCTCCAGGAACCGGTTATAGGCGTCCAGATCAGGCGCCAGCACCCGCAGATGATAATCGGCCTGGCCGGTGGTGGCATAGCATTCCTGCACCAGCGGGCTGGTCTCCACCGCCCGGATGAACTCCACCAGCTTGTCCGGATCGTGGCGGGTCAGATGCACGTGCACAATGGCCTGGAACGCCAGGCCCATGGCAGGCGCATTCACCACCGCGCCGTAGTGCTCAATAATGCCCGCATCCTCCAGCGCCCGCACCCGGCGCCACAGGGCAGAGGGCGACATGCCCACTGCCTCCGCCAAGTCGGCATTGGAGATGCGGGAATCTTCCTGCAGCAGGGTCAAAATACTGCGGTCGCGGTGATCAAGCTTCATCTGGCGGTCAGAATTTCCGGTCTTTCTCAAGTTTTCGGGTAATATACCCATATTCCTTCGTAAAACCAGCAAGTCTGGCAATTCATTTCACGCAGGGAGGATTATCTTTCCGCGATCAACAGTTTCCGAGCAAGGACTTCCCCCGCGATGACCAAGCTGAGCCACGATTTCCGCAGCTACAAGCTGGACGACCGTTACGAGATGACCAAGGGCCGAGTGTTCCTGACCGGCACCCAAGCGCTGGCCCGGGTGATGCTGGACCAGGCGCGCCGCGACCGCGAAGCGGGGCTGAACACCGCAGGGTTTGTATCGGGCTACCGCGGATCGCCGCTGGGCGGAGTGGACTTGGAATTCTGGCGCGCCAAGGCGCGGATGCAGGAAAACCGGATCAAGTTCATGCCCGCCGTGAACGAGGACCTGGGCGCCACCGCCGTTCTGGGCGCCCAGCAGGCGGTGCTGGACCCGCACTGCGAGGTCGAGGGCGTGTTTTCCATGTGGTATGGCAAGGGACCGGGCGTCGACCGGTCGGGCGACGCGCTGAAGCACGGCAACGCCTATGGCTCGTCCGCCAAGGGCGGCGTCCTAGTGGTGGCCGGCGACGACCACGGCTGTGTCAGCTCCTCCATGCCGCACCAGTCTGACGTCGCCTTCATGTCCTGGTTCATGCCGGTGCTGAACCCGGCGGATGTCTCTGAATATCTGACCTTTGGCGAGTACGGCTTTGCCTTGTCGCGCTACTCCGGCACCTGGGTTGGCATCAAGGCGGTTTCGGAAACCGTGGAAAGCGCGCGCTCGGTCGAGCTGCAGCCGGACCGCCAGTTCGTTTTTCCCGATCTGCCGGAGTATCCCGGCGGCCTGCATATCCGCCGCGCCGACCTGCCCTCGCCCGAGATCGAGACCCGCATCCACGCCAAGCTGGACGCGGTGCGCACCTTTGCCGAGGCGAACCCGATCGACAAGCGGATCTATGACATCAAAGAGGCCCGCTTCGGTTTCGTGTCCACCGGCAAGGGCCACCTGGACTTGATGGAGGCGCTGCGGCTTCTGGGGCTGGATGAGGCCGCGTGCCGCCGCCTGGGCATCGACATCTACAAGGTCGGCATGGTCTGGCCGCTGGACCGCACCGATGCGCTGAAGTTCGTTAAGGGCAAGCAGGAAGTTCTGGTTGTCGAAGAAAAGCGCGGCATCATCGAGAGCCAGTTCAAGGAAAACTTCTATGACTGGCCCGGCAACAAGCCGGAGAAGATGGTCGGCAAATACGACAGCGAGGGCAACCCGCTGATCCCCTGGACCGGAGAGCTGAGCCCGCTGCTGCTGGCGCCGATCGTGGCAGCGCGGCTGGACAAGTTCTTCCCGGAGGAAAACCTGCCCGCTAAGGCGGCAGCGCTGACTGCGGAGCCGCCGAAGGTGCTGAACGTGCCTGGTGCCACCCGCACGCCCTATTTCTGCTCCGGCTGCCCGCACAACACCTCAACCAAGCTGCCGGCGGGATCCAAGGCGTTTTCCGGCATCGGCTGCCACGTGATGGCGAGCTGGATGGACCGCGAGACGGCGGGCTATGCGCAGATGGGTGGCGAAGGCGTGCCGTGGACCGTGGCCTCGCAGTTCAACGGGGGCAAGCATGTGTTCCAGAACCTGGGCGAAGGCACCTGGTATCACTCCGGCTCGCTGGCGATCCGGCAGGCGGTCGCGGCCGGCACCAACATCACCTACAAGATCCTTTACAATGACGCGGTGGCGATGACCGGCGGCCAGCCGGTGGACGGGCCGGTCTCGGTGCATGGCATCGCGCAGACCTGCCGTGCCGAAGGGGTTGAACGGATTGCCCTGGTCTCGGACGACATCGGCAAGTTCAGCCGCGGCGACTTCCCGGCGGGCACAACCTTCCACGACCGCAGCGCGCTGGACACGGTTCAGCGGGAACTGCGCGAGATCCCCGGCGTCACCGTGCTGATCTACGAACAGACCTGCGCCACCGAAAAGCGCCGCCGCCGCAAGCGCGGCAAGATGGAAGACCCGGCCAAGTTTGCCTTCATCAACGATCTGGTCTGCGAAGGCTGCGGGGATTGCTCGGTGGAGTCCAACTGCCTGAGCGTGGAGCCGAAGGAGACGCCCTTTGGCCGCAAGCGCAAGATCAACCTGTCGACCTGCAACAAGGATTTTTCCTGCCTGAACGGCTTCTGCCCCAGCTTTGTAACCGTCGAAGGTGCCGCCCGCCGCAAGAAGAAGATCGCCGGGCTGGATGCCGCTGCGCTGACGGCCAAGCTGCCCGCGCCCGAACTGCCCGCGCTTTCAGAGCCGTTTGACCTGCTGGTCACCGGGGTTGGCGGCACCGGCGTTGTCACCGTGGGCGCACTGATCACAATGGCGGCGCATCTGGAGGGCAAGGGCGCAAGCGTGTTGGATTTCACCGGCTTTGCCCAGAAGTTCGGCACGGTTCTGAGCTACATCCGGCTGTCGACTGCTCCGGACACTTTGAACCAAGTGCGGATTGATCAGGCCGGCGCGGATGCCGTGATCGGCTGCGATGTGGTGGTCAGCTCGGCGCCCAAGGCGTCGGTCCATTACCGGTCCGGCACCAAGGTGGTGCTGAACCGGGCGGAGATGCCTACTGGCGACCTAGTGCTGCGCCGCGATGCAGACCTGATGGCGGGCGTGCGCGAGAAGACCATCGCCGATGCTGTCGGCCCGAAAAACCTCTCCGGCTTCAACGCCAATGAGGCGGCGGAAAAGATGCTGGGCGATGCGGTTCTGGCCAACGTCATGATGCTGGGCTTTGCCTGGCAAAAGGGGCTGGTGCCGGTCAGCGCCGGGGCGCTGGACCAGGCGATTGAGCTGAACGGCGTTGCGATTGACAAGAACCGCCTGGCCTTTGCAATCGGGCGCGCCATGGCGGTTGATCCGAACCTGGTTGCCAGCCATTACGAGGAAGCACCCCAAAGGGAGGAAACGCTGGACGAGCTGATTGAGCGCCGTGCTACTTTCCTCACCGGATATCAGAACATGGCCTATGCCAGCCGCTATACCGCGGCCCTGAACCGGTTCCGCGAGGCGCTGCCCCGCGACGCGCAGGAGGAGCTGACGGCAGCAGCAGCCCGGTCGCTGTTCAAACTGATGGCCTACAAGGACGAGTATGAGGTCGCCAGGCTGCTGACCAGCGACAGGTTCCGGCATCAGCTGGAGGAGGAGTTCGAGGGCGATTTCTCCGTGAAATACCACCTCGCCCCGCCGCTGCTGAACTGGAAGCAGGACGCACGCGGGCGCCCGGTCAAACGGGTCTTTGGCGCCTGGCTGCGTCCGGCGATGAACCTTTTGGCCAAAGGCAAGGCTCTGCGCGGTTCGGCCTTCAACATCTTCGGCTACCACGAAGAGGCCCGGCTGCACCGCGAGCTGCTGGCCTGGTATGAGGGCGTGCTCGAGACCGTCGCCAGCCGCTACGCCGCAGAGAAGCGCGAAGCCTGCCTGAAGCTGCTGAAAGCGCCAATGGAAATCCGCGGTTACGGCCCGGTGCGCCTGCAAGCCGCCAAGGACGTCCGTGCGGACGCCGCGGAAACGCTCAACAACCTGTAATCCAAACCGCCGGCCCGCACGGGCCGGCGTGTCACACATCCCAGTGCTGGCGAGTGAATTCGGTAAAAGCTTCCATTTCCTCCGGCAGCGGCTCGCGCCCGGTGAACACCTTGAGGTATTCCGGCGTCACCTCCAGCCGGTGGGCGTGGCTTTCGTTCGGGTCAGCCATGTCATAGCCAAGCTGCATGTAATAAAGCACTTTGGCGCGGGTCACCGCCTCTCGCCCCGGGTAGCCGTAACGTTCGAACATGCCGGTCAAGGCTTCGACCCGGCGGCGGTCCGAGCGGTCCAGCAGGCTGCGCACTTTGCCGGAACGGCGCGACCAGTCGCGCACCGCAAAATCCAGGGCGGTGTTGAACAGGTTGGGGTTGGTGATGCAGTGGAACACGTTCAGCACCGCCGCGGTGATGGTCCTGGCCGGAGCCTCGGCCTGGCGGACCATGCCTGCGGTGTTGGTCTGCTCCCAAGTCTTCAGCAGCGCATCCAGCAAATCCTGGCGAGACTTGAAATACCAGTAGAAGGACGAGCGCGAGACCTGCATCCGCTCCGCCAGCGCCAGCACCTTCACCTGCTCCACCCCGTCAGAGATCAGCACATCCATCGCTACATTCAGCCAGTCATTGCGGGTGACTTTGATATTGCCGACCAGCGGCTCAGCCTCCGGATCGTCGCGGTGGAGAACAGGTTTCTGCGCCATGTGCGTCCCTTCGGATCCTTCGCATTTACGGTCATCTTATGCCGGGGGGACTGCGGGCGCCAACATCGCAGTTCCGCAGGCCGGCAACAGCGGTAAAAGCCGAGTGGCATGAAGGCCACAGGCCCTGCGCGGCAGGTCTGTTTCGCTCCGGACCACCCGCCGCAGCGCCGTGCTGCACTACGCAAATGCCGGTTAAATTTCCCTTTTACCGCGGGCCACTGACCAAATGGGGTTTGACTACACGGGGTCCGGCGCGCGAAGGTGAGGCAAAAAAACAGGGGAACACACGATCTCATGCACGCCTTGAACCAGCCGGGCGGACACATCTGAATGCGCCCGCTGCTGTCCGTCGAAAACCTCAGCATAGGATTCAACAAGGACGACTCCGTCGTGAAAGAGGTGAGCTTTGCCGTCCGGCCGGGCGAAACACTAGCCCTGGTCGGGGAAAGCGGGTCCGGCAAAACAGTCTCCTGCCGCGCGGTTCTGCGCATCCTGCCGAAGGTGGCACAGCTGCGCTCAGGGCGCATCCTGCTGGACACGGACAAGGGCCAGCTGGATCTCGCCACGCTGGAGGAACGCCGCATGCGCGACGTGCGCGGCAACATCGTGTCGATGATCTTTCAGGAGCCGATGCGTTCCTTGTCCCCTTTGCACCGGATCGGCAACCAGGTGTCCGAGGTGCTGTGGCTGCATGGCCGAAAGAGCGAGCGCGAAGCCCGCAAACTGGTATTGGAGTGCTTTGAGCGGGTCGGCTTCCCGGAGCCCGAACAAACCTACCGCTCTTACCCCTTTGAATTGTCCGGGGGGATGCGGCAGCGGGCGATGATCGCCATGGCGATGGTGGCCAAGCCTCAGCTGCTGATCGCCGATGAGCCGACCACGGCGCTGGATGTGACCACCCAGGCGCAGGTGCTGGGGCTGATGAAGGATCTGCAGCGCGAAACCGGCATGGCGATGATCCTGGTGACCCATGATCTGGGAGTCGTCGCAAACATGGCCGAACAGGTGGTGGTGATGCACAAAGGCCGGGTGATGGAATCCGGCGGGGCTGAGCCGATGCTGCGTGCGCCTGCCCATCCCTACACCCAGGCGCTGTTCAAGGCTGCGCCGGAAATCCCGGATGAGGCGGTGGTTGCCATCCCGCCCTCCCGCGAGGACCTGATCTTGGAAATGACATCGGTCTCCAAGACCTACACGCTCAGGGCCGGCAAGGGCTGGCAGGCGCCAACCCTGATCCACGCCTGCCGCGAGATCGACCTGCGGATGAGCCGCGGAGAGACACTTGCGATCGTCGGCGAGAGCGGCTCCGGCAAGACCACTGCGGCCCGGATCGCGCTGGGGGCAGAACTGCCCGATCCCGGCGGCGAGGTGCTGTTCCGGCCGGCGCCCGGGGAGCCGGCGGTTGCGGTCCACGACATGGACCGCACTGCACGCACCGCCTTTCAGCGCCAGGCACAGATGGTGTTCCAGGACCCCTACTCCTCGCTATCACCCAGGATGCGCATTCAGGACACGCTGGTGGAGCCGTTGGACATCCACCGCATCGGCAGCCGCGCCGACCGCCGTGACAAGGCGGCCGATATGCTGCGGCTGGTCGGGTTGTCACCCGACATGCTCAAGCGCTACCCGCACGCTTTTTCCGGCGGCCAGCGCCAGCGCCTGTCCATCGCCCGCGCGCTGATGCTGGACCCGGCGCTGATCGTCTGCGACGAGCCGACCTCAGCACTGGATGTTTCGGTGCAGGAGCAGATCCTGCGGCTGCTGGAAGAGATACGCGACCAGCAGAAACTGTCGTATCTGTTCATCAGCCACGATCTGGCAGTGGTTGCCCGGATTGCCGATGAAGTGGCGGTGATGCGGCGCGGGCTGATCGTCGAGCAGGCGCCGCCGGAAACGCTGTTTTACAATCCCCAGCACCCCTACACCAAAGCGCTGATCGCTGCCCAGCCGGAGCCGGATGTCGATCGGCCCATCAACTTGAAACTGGTTGCCCAGGGCGCCGGTGCACCGGAATGCTGGCCGGAGGAGTTCCGCTTTGACGGCGCCGAAGCGCCGCCGCTGGTGAACATGCTCCACCTGGAACACGGCCACAAGGTACGCTGCCATGTTTGATGCTTTGAAGCCCCTCCTTGCCGCTGCGCTCTGCCTGGCACCGCTTACCGCGCAGGCCGGCCCCGAGGTGCAGGAGAGCGCCTTCTGGCGCTCCGAGGTCAAGGCCGGTTACATGCCGCCTGCCGCCAAACGCATCCCAGAGGTGCCGCTGGTGGTGGATCTGGCGGCCAAGGGACGTGAATTCGGCGTTCAGGGCGGCACTCTCAACACCATGGTCACCCGCTCCAAGGACATCCGCCAGATGGTGGTCTACGGCTACGCCCGGCTGGCCGGATATGACGAGAACTACCAGCTGCAGCCGGATATCCTGCTGAGCTTTGAGAATGAGGGCAACCGCCGTTTCACCCTGACACTGCGGCCCGGCCACCGCTGGTCCAGCGGCGATCCTTTCACTTCGGCGGATTTCCGGTACTGGTGGGAGGACGTTGCCAACAACGAATTGCTGAGCCCGGCCGGGCCGCCCGACTTCATGCGGGTCCTGGGCAAGCTGCCGCGGGTGAGCTTTCCGGACGAGACCACTGTCGTCTACGAGTGGGACGCACCCAACCCGGGCTTCATGCATCTGCTGGCCCAGGCCCGTCCGCCCTTCATCTACCGGCCGGCGAAGTACCTGAAGCAGTTTCACGCGGACTATGCCGATCCGGAGGTTCTGGCGGAAGAAGTCGATTACGCCCGCGTCAAAAGCTGGGCGGCGCTGCACAACAAATACGACAACATGTACAAGTTCGACAACCACGAGCTTCCGACCCTGCAGCCCTGGATCAACGCGTCGCCCGGCAAGAAGATCCGCCACCAGTTCGTGCGCAATCCTTATTACCACCGCATCGACAGCCGCGGCGTGCAGCTGCCCTATATCGACACGGTGGAAATGGAAATCGTCACCGCCGGGCTTGTGGCGGCCAAGTCGAACGCGGGCGAGGCAGACTTGCAGGCCCGCGGCCTTGGCTTCCGCGACATTCCGATCCTGCGCAAGGGGGAGAAGGACGGCAGGAACTACAAGACCTATCTGTGGGCCTCCGGGGCCGCCTCTCAGATTGCGATCTACCCGAACCTCAACGTGAATGACCCGGTCTGGCGCGAAATCCTGCGCGACGTCCGGGTGCGCCGGGCCCTGTCACTGGCCATCAACCGGCGCGCCATCAACCGGGCGCTCTATTTCAATCTGGCCAAGCCCGGCGCTATGACAGTGCTGGAGCAGAGCGAATTCTTCGACCCCGCGCTGCGCGAGGCCTGGGCGGACTTCGACCCGGAGCTGGCTGGCCAGCTGCTGGACGAGGCCGGCCTGACCGAAAAAGACGGCTACGGTATCCGCTATCTGCCCGATGGGCGCCGGATGGAGCTGGTGGTGGAAACCGCGGGCGAGCGGCAGGAGGTGGAAAACGCGCTGCAGATCATCTCGGACGACTGGCGCGATGTCGGAGTGAAACTGGTGATGCGGCCGCTGGACCGCGACATTCTGCGCAACCGGGTGTTTTCCGGCACCACCATGTCCTCTGCCTGGTTCGGCTGGGACAACGGTCTGCCGCAAGCCTATACCTCGCCGGCCTATCTGGCGCCAACCGATCAGGTGTTCCTGTCGTGGCCGAAGTGGGGCCAGTACTATCAGACCGGCGGCAACGCCGGCGAGCCGCCGGACATGGCCCCTGCCCAGCGGCTGATGGCACTGCTGCAGGACTGGAACATGGCCGCCACCCATGAAGACCGGGCCGCGGCCTGGCGCGAGATGCTGAAAATTCACGCGGACCAGGTCTATGCCATCGGCGTGGTGGCCGCTGCCCCCCAGCCCGTCGTGGTCAGCAACCGCCTGCGCAACGTGCCGGAAAAGGCGGTTTGGGCCTGGGATCCGGGGGCGCATTTCGGCGTCTACCACCCGGATGAGTTTTTCTTCGAGGATGGCGAAGGCTGATGGAAATTCTGCGATACGCCATATACCGCTTTGGCACCATGCTGCTTACTCTGCTGGTGGTGTCGGTGCTGATCTTTGCCATCATCAACCTGCCGCCAGGCGACTATCTGTCGAACCAGATTGCGGAATTGCAGGCCACTGGCCAGTCCGCGGGCGTTGCCAAGGCGGAGTTCCTGCGCAAGGAATACGCGCTCGATAAGCCCCTGTGGCAGCAATACATGATCTGGATGGGCTTCATGCCCGGCCCGCACGGGTTTTCCGGCATGATCCAGGGCAACTTCGGCTGGTCTTTCGAGTTCGACAGCCCGGTGGCCGATATAGTTGGCGACAGCCTGTGGCTGACCGTTCTGGTCAACGTGGCGGCTGTGGTCTTCGTCTATGCCGTGGCACTGCCGCTGGGCGTTCTGGCCGCGGCCCGGGCGCGCACCTGGGTCGACTACACAACCGCCTTTGTCGGCTACCTGGGTTTGGCCACGCCGAACTTCCTGCTGGCGCTGATCCTGTTCTATTACGGCCACCGCTGGTTCGACCTGCCAATCGGCGGGCTGATGGCGCCTGAATTCGAAGGCGCGCCGATGAACTGGGAGAAGGTGAAATCCATCCTGGTGCATCTGATCGTGCCGACCTTCGTGATCGGCACCGCTGGCGCCTCTGCCATGATGCAGCGGCTGCGCGCCAACATGCTGGACGAACTGGGCAAGCCGTATGTGGAAACCGCCATTGCCAAGGGCATGGCACCCTCGCGCATGCTGGCCAAATACCCGCTGCGGGTGGCCTTCAATCCCTTTGTCGCCGATATCGGCAACCTGCTGCCCGCGATGATTTCCGGCTCGGTGCTGGTGTCGGTCGTGCTGGGGCTGCAAACCATCGGCCCGACCCTGCTGACCGCGCTCAAGACGCAGGACATGTTCCTGTCGGGCTTCGTGCTGATGTTCGTCGCCCTGCTCACCCTCATCGGCACCATGATTTCTGACGTGCTGCTGGTGCTGCTTGATCCCAGAATCCGCTATGAGGGGCGCGGCGCATGACCCAGCTGCCTGACGGACGTTATGTCGACGATGAACCCTTTGACCCGCAAGCCTCGCTGCTCGAGCTGGAGCGCAAGGATCTGGACGCCCCCAACTGGCTGCTGGTCTGGCGCAAGTTCAAGACGCATAAGCTGGGACTGATCTCGGGCATCTTCCTTCTGATTGCCTACGGCCTGATCCCCTTTGCAGGCTTCATTGCGCCATACGGCCCCAATCAGCGGTTTTCAGAGCACCTTTATTCGCCGCCGCAATCCATCAAGCTGTTCCACGAGGGTGAATTCATCGGGCCCTACGTCTATCCGATGACTTCCGAGGCGAACCTGGAGACCTTTCAATGGGAATTCAAACCGGACACTTCGCGTCCGCTTAAGCTGACGTTTTTCTGCAAAGGCAGCACCTATTACCTGGCGGGTTTCATCGAAAGCAACCGCCACTTGTTCTGTGCTAGCGAGGAGGCGACGATCTTTATTCTAGGATCGGACCGTCTGGGCCGCGACATCTTCAGCCGCGTATCCTACGGGGCGCAGCTGTCGCTGACGGTTGGTCTGATCGGGATTACGGTTTCCTTTGTTCTTGGCATCTTTTTCGGCAGCATCGCCGGATACTTCGGCGGCCGGGTCGATTGGCTGGTGAACCGGGTGATTGAAATCCTGCGGTCGCTGCCGGAGCTGCCTTTGTGGCTGGCGCTGTCCGCCGCGGTGCCATCAAATTGGTCGCCGGTTGCGGTGTTCTTCATCATTTCGATCATCCTCGGCATTCTTGACTGGCCCGGGCTGGCACGCTCTGTGCGCTCCAAGTTCCTGTCCTTGCGGGAAGAGGAATATGTCCGCGCCGCGGAAATGATGGGCGCCTCGTCGGGACGCGTGATCCGCAAGCATCTGCTGCCGAACTTCATGTCGCACCTGATTGCCTCGGCCACGCTGTCGATCCCCGCGATGATACTGGGGGAAACGGCGCTCTCGTTTCTTGGCCTTGGCCTGCGCGCCCCGGCGGTCAGCTGGGGGGTGATGCTGAATGACGCACAGAACCTTACCGCGGTTGAGATTTATCCCTGGCTGGCCGTACCGATGCTGCCGATTGTCATTGTCGTGCTGGCCTTCAACTTCCTTGGCGACGGCCTGCGCGACAGTCTGGATCCCTATCAGCAATGACGCTGCTTGCCGCCCTGCCCGCCACGGGCGCTTACCGCCTCACCGGCACCGGCCGATGGCGCAGCGCTTTTGCGGTGACGGAACTGGCCAATGCCTCGATTGCCGCGGTTGGCCTCGAGCTTGCACGGCTGATTGAGGCGCTGAACCTCGCGCCCTTGGCGCCTGAAGTCACCGTCGATCAGCGGCTGGCGTCGCTTTGGTTCAGCTACAGCTTCCGCCCCGATGGCTGGGAGCTTCCCAGCCTGTGGGATGCCATTGCAGGCGTGTATGAAACGCAGGACGGCTGGATCCGCCTGCACACCAACCTGCCGCACCACCGAAGGGCCGCGCTGCGGGTACTTGGCTGCGCGGGCGAACGCAGCGCCGTAGCCGCAGCGGTACGCCATTGGCTGGCGGACAGGCTGGAAAGCGAGATCGTAGCCGAAGGCGGTGTGGCCGCAGCCATGCGCAGCCGTGAGGACTGGGTCGCCCATCCGCAAGGCCGCGCCGTCGCGGCGGAGCCGCTGATCAGGTGGACCTCCCCCCGCGCTGTCCGGCTGCGGGACCGGCCTCATGCAACGGCAGCGCGCCCGCTGGCGGGGCTGCGCGTGCTCGACCTGACCCGGGTGCTTGCGGGTCCGGTGTCCACACGCACTCTGGCCGGTTTCGGCGCCGATGTGCTGCGTATCGACCCGCCCGGCTGGGATGAGCCGGGGGTGATCACCGATATTTCCCTGGGCAAGCGCATGGCGGCGCTGGATCTCACCAAGGGCGAAGACCGGCTGGTGTTCGAGACCCTTCTGGCGGATGCGGACTTCCTGGTGCATGGCTACCGCCCCGGTGCTTTGGACGGGCTGGGTTACGGGGCGGACAGCCGCCGCCAAATCGCGCCCAACGCGGTGGAGGTAACGCTGGACGCCTACGGCTGGACCGGTCCCTGGGCGGCCCGCCGCGGCTTCGACAGCCTGGTGCAGATGAGCGCAGGAATCGCCGATGCCGGCCGCGCTTGGGCCGGATCGGACAAGCCGGCTCCGCTGCCGGTACAGGCACTCGACCATGCCACCGGCTATCTGATGGCTGCCGCAGTGCTCTCAGCGCTCACCGCAGCGGCCGGGGGAGCGGAGGTTCCGTCAGCGCATCTCTCTCTCGCGCGCACAGCTGAGCTGCTTGCCGGACTGCCAGAATCTGCTGAAGGCCCGGCCCTCACCACTTCGGCCGGTAGCGATTACAGCGAAAAGATCGAGAACAGCGGCTGGGGTCCGGGCCGCCGCCTCGCACCCCCGCTCTGGATTGGATCAAAGCCGATCCGCTGGGATCTGCCAGCCGGATGCTGCGGCAGCAACGCGGCCTACTGGCCCGAATAACCGGTTGCTGTCCGGCACTCTGCGCCGCGCGGCAGCGCGGCGCCACGCCCAACCCCAAGCGGAGCGCGCCAGCGGTCCGGCACGGGGGCGGGAGAGCTCCCGGTTGCGGCGTCACCGGTCGTCGCCGCCGGGTCCGCCCATATCCTCCAGCATGTCTTCGTCGATTGCTGCCTGCACAGCGCCTGCTGCGGCTTCCTTCTGTTTCGGCGTCAGCTCATCTTCCTGGTCCGGCGCCAGCCGCACGGTGACCTCGCGGTGGGCAAACTTGATGCCTTCGCGGGCAAACAGCTCGCGGATTTCCTGATACACCCGTTTGCGGACGATCCACTGGTCCCCCGGTTTGGTCATGAATTTCACCCGGATGATCATCGCCGAGTCCTGCATCTCGATCACGCCTTGGGATTTCAGCGGCTGAATGAACGTGTGTCCGACAACCGGGTCATCCATCAGAGTCTGGCCCAGTTTCTTGATCAGCTTGCGGACTTTTTCCACATCGGTGTCATAGGTCACCCGCAGCGGCAGCTTCATCATTACCCAGTCGCGGGAATAGTTGGTCAGCACCTTGATCTCGCCAAAGGGTATGGTGTGCAGCGCGCCCAGGTGGTGGCGCAGCTGGAAAGAGCGGACCGAGATTTTTTCCACCGTGCCCTTCACATCGCCGATGTCGATGTATTCCCCCTTGCGGAAGGCATCGTCGATCAGGAAGAAGGCGCCGGAAAAGATGTCCCTGACGAGCGCCTGCGAGCCGAAGCCCACCGCCAGGCCGACCACACCGGCACCGGCAAACAGCGGGCTCACGTTGATGCCCAGTTCCAGCAGCACGATCAGCACGATCGACACCAGAACCACCGCCAGGATCGCGCCGCGGAACAGCGGCAGCAGCGTTGCCAAGCGGCTGGCGCCGCCCGCGCCGCCTTCATCGCCGAGCTCTCCCTGAGGAGCGTCCCCGGCCTCCTCGTCAATCTTGCTGTCGATCCAGATCCGGAACAGGTGATAGACGATGTAGCCGATGAACAGGATCACCGTGACATCGACCGCCCGTTCGGCGGCGGTGGAAGCGATCCAGCTGGCGTCCGGGTTCCACACGATCACCAAAGAGTATGCTCCGACCACAAAGGCCAGGATGCCCGCAACCCGGCGGGCAAGATCCTCGTAGGTGGCAATCGGGTGCTTGGACCGCGGCGCGACTTCCTCTTCTCCGGTTTCGTCTTCCGGTTCCGGCGTTGCGCTGTCCTGCGGTACGTCCACGACTTCCGCGTTCATCGCCGCGGAAGGTGCCGGCCCGGAAGTATCCGGATGGATTTCCTCCGCCGCAGGCGCGTCAGCTGCATGGATGGCGGTTTCCGGCTCCCCCGCCTCAGCCGCAGCTTCCTCCACTTCTGCTGCTTCGCGCTTAACCAGCCGGGCGCGGCTGAAATAGCGCTCAATACCATAGTTGATCACCCCGTAGACCACCAGGATCGTGGTCAGCACGAAATAGCTGCCCGCCATCAGCGGGATCGAAATGTCCTGCTCAAGAACCAGGTCAAAGGCCAGCTTGAGCCAGCCGAACGCCATATAGATCATCAGAACCGGCGCCCATGCCACGGCCAGAACGCGCACTAGCCAGGAACACTCCTCGGGTGCCCGGCCCGCACGGATGGCGTTTGAAATCGCCCGCCTGTTGACCAGAACCATGAGCAGGTTTCCCAGCGTCCCCACCAGGGCCAGAACGCCGTAAACCAGCGCATAAACATTGTAATTCAGGCCGAAATCCCCGACCCAGGTGGCAAATAGCGTCGTGGAAATGTCGTAGGTCGCCAGCAAAGACGCCCAGATATAAAGCCGCTTGGCATCCCGGTCGGAGAATACGGGGATCCGGTACTGGGCCAAAAACGGTGACAACACCATCCGCCAAAGGTCGGACACCGTGCGCGCCAGGAAGAAGGCGGTATAAACGGCCGTCACGGTGAATTCGATGGACGGATCGCCAGAGGCGCCGAAAATCAGGTAGGAAATCAACGCCGCAAAGACCATCGCGAAAACCGTGGCGCCAATCCCCATCAGGAACCGGAACACCAGAAAGGGCATCTTTTCCTGATAGCCTTGGGGTGTTTCCCGGATCCGCGCGACAACGAACCGCTTGGCAAAGCGCTTGCCATAGATCTCCGTCGACAGCCAGCGGCCGATCAGCAGGAACAGCACACTCCAGCCCATCACCTCGACATAGGTCATTATGCGCCCGTCCGGGCTGGTCTGGCGCAGGATGTACTGCATTTCGAAGATTGAATAGGGCAGCGCCTCCAGTCGGCTGTTCAGTTCCGCCCTGAAGGCCCCAACCCTGGATTGCGCCTTCATCAGGATCGAGGGCTCCTCCATCGCGTCAGAGACCGGATGCCCGGCTTCCGGCTCTGCCGCCGGCGGCGCATTCAGCAGCTGGCCGCTGCTATCGACCACAACCACGCTGACGCCGCTTTCGGCCGCCCGTTCAATCGCCTTGGACAGCGCGTCCGCCGGAGCCGTTTCACTTTCCTGCGCGCCGGCGTGAGGTGTCAGCCCAAAACTCAGCAGCAGGCACAGCAGGAACCGGAACAACATTTGCAGCATCACCGCCTATCCTTTTGGAAACTCGCATCAAACTAATCACGCGCAAGAGCGTTGCGCAAATGGCGCGCGCGCAATTTCCTGTGCGTCGCGCAACCAAGGCGCATGATTGCATGCGCCAGGGCTCCGGGCTATACAAATTCAGATATCCGCTCTTGGGGCGGTCAGCTGCCCCCGAGGCCGTGGAAGTCACCGCCCGGAGCGGCAGCTGCAAAGGCAAATACTGACCGCGCCCCCCGCCCTATCCGGCTGCGGTGCGCGCAATCTGAGGCGGACGATGGCGGAGCACAACAGCACGCGCCCGGGGACGAGCGGCAGTACAGGCCGGCGTGCCCCCGGCGCCGCCGGAACCATCCCCTTGCCCGGCGCGGTCCGGAACCCTGATCAGGCGCTTACATGACGGCAACAAGCACCCGAAAGACAGCAGCGGACACCTGCGCGCGCGGACCGCGGATCATGTTCTACAGCCACGACACATTCGGGCTGGGGCATTTGCGCCGCTCGCGGGCGCTGGCCGGGGCGATTACCGCAGCCAATCCGGACGCTTCGGCGCTGATCCTCACCGGCTCGCCGGTGGCGGGGCGGTTTTCCTTTCCGACCCGGGTGGACCATGTCCGCCTGCCCGGTGTGATCAAACGCGCCGATGGCTCCTATGCCTCGCGCACCATGGGCATGAGCATCGAGGAAACCGCCGAACTGCGCGCGGCTCTGATCCGCTCCACAGTGGAGCAATACGAACCGGATGTGCTGGTGGCCGATAAGGAGCCCACGGGATTCCGCGGCGAACTGATGCCGGCGCTGGAGCTGCTCAAGTCCACTAACCGCTGCAAGATGGTGCTGGGCCTGCGGGACGTTCTGGATGAGCCGGAGGTGCTGGCCGCCGAATGGGAGCGCAAGCACGCAGTCGAGGCGACCCGCGACTTCTATGACGAGATTTGGGTCTATGGACCGCGTTCTGTCTATGACCCGACCGCCGGTTTGCCCTTCACGCCGGAGATGCAGGAACGGATGCACTGGACCGGCTACCTGCGCCGCGACCTTGGCCAAGTGGGCGAACCGCCTGAGCAGCCCTATTTGCTGGTCACCCCCGGCGGCGGCGGCGATGGCGAGATGATGGTAGACTTGGTGCTGTCGGCCTATGAAGCCGACCCGGAGCTGTCGCCCCGGGCGGTGCTGGTTTACGGCCCCTTCCTGTCCGGCGAAACCCGCGAGGATTTCGAGGAGCGCGTTGCCCGGCTCAATGGCCGCGTCACCGCTGTAGGTTTTGAGTCGCAAATCGAAACGCTTTTTGCCGGCGCCCAAGGCGTGGTCTGCATGGGCGGTTACAACACCTTCTGCGAGGTGCTGTCGTTTGACAAACCCGCGGTGATCGTGCCCCGCACCACCCCGCGGCTGGAACAATGGATCCGCGCCAGCCGGGCTGAGGAGATCGGCCTCACCACAATGCTGGACGAGACCCGCGACGGCTGGACGGCTCCGGCGCTGGCCAAGGCGATCCGCGCGCTGGCCACCCAGCCGCCGCCCTCTGCCGCGGGCTCCGAGGGTCTTTTGGACGGGCTGGATTATGTGACACGGAGGGTCTCAGCCCTGTTGCAGGACACGCGCCGGGAGGCTGCTGAATGAGCGCCCCCCGCCCGCCCCTTGCGGTGGTGGTCAAGGGCTGGCCGCGGCTGTCCGAGACCTTCATCGCACAGGAACTGGTCGCCCTGGAAGCGGCTGGCCACGCGTTCGAAATCTGGTCCCTGCGCCACCCCACCGACATCAAACGCCACCCGCTGCATGCGCAGTTGCAAGCCAAGGTGAACTATCTGCCGGAATACCTGCATCAGGAGCCTGAGCGGGTCTGGCGCGCCCGCGCCATTGCGCAAGGCTTGCCTGGCTACGGCGAAGCCTACCGCATCTGGCGCGCCGATCTGCGCCGTGACCCGACCCCCAACCGCATCCGCCGCTTTGGCCAGGCCTGCGTGCTGGCGGCTGAAATGCCTGACGAGGTGCTGGGCCTCTACGCGCATTTCCTGCACACGCCCTCCTCCGTCGCGCGCTATGCCGCAATCATGCGCGGCCTGCCGTGGAGCTTTTCGGCGCACGCCAAGGACATCTGGACCTCACCGGATTGGGAGCTGCAGGAAAAGCTCTCAGCCGCCCATCACGGCGCGGCCTTTGGTGCCACCTGCACCGGTTTTGGCGCTAAGCACCTGCAGGAGCTGGCCGATACGCCGGACCGGGTTGATCTGGTTTATCACGGGCTCGACCTGTCCCGCTTTCCCGCCCCGCCGGAGCGCAAGGCCCGGCAGCCGCAGGATCCGATCCGCTTCATGTCGGTTGGCCGCCTGGTGGAGAAGAAGGGTTTTGACCGCCTGATCGCCGCGCTGGCGCTGCTGCCTGCGGGCCTTGACTGGCACTGGACACACATCGGCGGCGGCGGTCTGGGGGATCTCTTGCAAGGCATGGCGGAGGATGCAGGCATCGCCCACCGCATCACTTGGCGTGGGGCCTGCGATCAGCCCGAAGTGATTGAGGCGATGCGCAACTCCGACCTGTTTGTGCTGCCCAGCCGGGTCGCGGCGGACGGCGACCGCGACGGGCTGCCTAATGTTCTGATGGAAGCCGCCTCGCAAACCCTGCCGATCCTGTCGACCCCGGTCTCCGCCATTCCGGAATTCATCACCCACGGCACCCACGGCCTGCTGAGCGAAGACGCGCCCGAGGCGCTGGCGGAAACGCTGCTCTATGCCGCCCGCCATCCGCAGAAGCTGGCAGAGATGGCTGAGGCCGCGCTGACCCGGCTGCGTTCGGACTTCGGCATGGATCCCGGCATTGCCCAGCTCTCGAAACGGCTGATGGCGATGCTGCAGGTCGGCTGACAGGTCATGCTGCCGGGAACCGGAAAGCGGGTCGCATTCTACGCGCCGATGAAGCCGCCGCACCACCCGGTGCCCTCCGGCGATCGCGAAATAGCCCGCAACCTTATGGCTCTGCTCAGCGCCAGCGGCGCGAATGTGCAGCTGGTCTCGGATCTCAGGATCTATGACAAACATGGCGATGCAGCGCTGCAGGCAATCCAGCGCAATGCGGCCAGGGACGAGGCCGCCCGGTTGATCAGGGATATGCCGGCAGCTGACCTCTGGGTCACTTACCACAACTACTACAAGGCGCCGGACCTGATCGGCCCCGCCGTGGCACGCGCCCGCGGCATACCTTATGTGCAGATCGAATCCACCCGCGCCAAGAAGCGCCTGACCGGGCCATGGGCGGGATTTGCCGAGGCCGCCCACGCCGCTGCCGATGCCGCTGCGGCGATCTTCTATTTCACCGGACAGGACCGCTTTGCGCTGGAGCGGGACCGCTCCGGCAGCCAGACCGTGGCCTACCTGCCGCCCTTCCTGCCGCTTGAAGAGCTGCCGGCCGCCTCTTCTGTGGCGGGTCGGATGCTGACTGCAGGCATGATGCGCGCAGGCGACAAGCTTGCCTCCTACCGCGTTATTGCGGAGACACTTGCGTATTTGCCAGAAGATTGGCGGCTGGACATTGCAGGCGACGGCCCGGCCCGGTCCGAAGTTGAGGCCCTGATGGCCCCCTTTGGCAGCCGGGTCCGCTTCCTCGGCCAGCTCTCACGCGAGGAATTGTCAGCGGCTTATTCCAATTCCTCCCTGTTCCTGTGGCCCGGTGTGAACGAAGCCTTCGGAATGGTCTATCTTGAGGCGCAGGCCCATGGTCTCCCAATCGTGGCTCAAGACCGCCCCGGCGTTCGGGATGTGCTGCTGGCCCGGTCCTACCCGGAGCCCGAAGACGGTGCGGAATCATTGGCAGCTTTCACGGCGGCCCTGCTGGCAAACCCCGCGCTGCGCAGCCGCATTGGCCGGGAGGGACGTGATTACATCGCCCGAAACCACCTCGCCCCCGCCGCGGCGCGCCGCTTTTGGGACGTTGCCGCCCCGCTGATGGAGACACAGACATGATCCGCCTCGCCCTCCTGCGCCACGGACATACCGCCTGGAACCGTGCCGGGCGCATTCAGGGGCGCAGCGACATACCGCTGGACGATCAGGCCCGCGCGGAACTGGGCGGTTATGCCTTGCCCGCCCCGTGGGACGCAGCAGAATTATGGTCCAGCCCGCTGGCGCGTGCGGCGGAAACTGCCGAACTTGTTGCAGGCCGCCCGCCCCGGACCGCGCCGGAGCTTACAGAAATGAACTGGGGCGACTGGGAGGGGCTGCACGGTCTGGACCTGAAGGCTGACCCCGCCAGCGGCTTCCGAGATATCGAGGACTGGGGCTGGCACTACCGCCCGCCGGGTGGAGAGAGCCCGGCAAAGGTCTGGGACCGTATAGCCCCCTGGCTGCACGGTCTGACACAGGACACCGTCGCTGTTTGCCACATCGGCATCATGCGGATGATCCTGGCCCGCGCATACGGCTGGGATTTCGACGGCCCCGCCCCCTTCCGGATCAGACGCAACCGGCTGTTCGTGGTGGAAGCCGAAGGAATCTCGCTCAGCCCTTGGGCCGAACCGGTCCGGCTGATCCGCGAGGACGCGCCATGAAAGTCCTGATTGCCGTGACCCACCTCCTGGGCACCGGCCATCTTTCGCGGGCCTTGACGCTGGCCCGCGCCTTTACCGCGGCCGGCCAACAGGTGCAGGTGGCCTCCGGCGGATTTCCCGCCCCGCAACTCAATGCCGAAGGGGTTGAGGTGGTCCAGCTTCCGCCGCTGCGCTCGGACGGGGTGGATTTCACCCGGTTGCTGGACGCGGACGGCTCTTTGACCGGCGAGGCGTATCAGACCCGCCGCAAAGACGCCCTCTGCGCAGCCCTGCGCAGGCTGCAGCCCGATGTGCTGATCACCGAACTCTACCCCTTTGGCCGCCGTTCCCTGCGTCAGGAATTCCTGGCCCTGCTGGAGACCGCCGATGCGCTGCCCCGGCGGCCGGTGATCCTGTCCTCCATCCGTGACATCCTCGCACCGCCCTCCAAACCGGAGAAGGCGGAAAAGGCCGATGCGGTTATCGCCCGGTATTACGATGCGGTGCTGGTCCACTCCGATCCAGCGGCCACCAGGCTGGAGGCCAGCTGGCCGGTCTCGCCGATGCTAAGCGGCAAGCTGCGCTATACCGGCTATGTCGCGCCGCCCGCCGCAGGACCCCACCCGAACCAGGCAGGCAGCGGCGAGGTTCTGGTCAGCGCCGGCGGCGGCAATGTGGGAACGCCGCTGTACCGGACCGCTCTGGAAGCGGCCAAGCGGATGCCGGAGATCCCCTGGCGCCTGCTGGTTGGCGGTGCGGACGCCGACGCGCGGATTGCAGAATTCGCCAAGGCAGGCTCCCCCGCCTTGCTGGAACCGGCGCGCAAGGACTTCCGGCAGATGCTCTCCCACGCCGCCGCCTCTGTCAGCATGTGCGGCTACAACACCGCGCTTGACCTGTTGCAAGCCGGGACGCCTGCGGTCCTGATCCCCTTTGATGCGGGCAATGAGACCGAACAGGGTCTGCGTGCCGCCAGCCTCGCGCCGCTGAGCGGGATAGAGGTGATCAAGACAGCGGACCTCACGCCCGAAACGCTATGCGCTGCGGTCAAGGCGGCAATGCAGGCTCCGCCGCGGCTTGCAGGCGGTTTCAGGTTTGACGGAGCCGCCCGGAGTGTGGAGATTGCCGCAGAACTTGCGGGGGAGCGCGAATGACACCGGATTGGAGCGGGCTGGACCAGGAACTGGAGCACTGGCAGGAGGCGGGCCTGACGCTGCCCTTGTGGTGGCGTGACGACGATGCGATGTCACAGTCCGCCGAACTGGACCGTCTGGCGGACCTCTCCGCGGAGCTTGATTTGCCTGTTCATCTTGCGGTTATCCCCCAAGGCGTCACAGCGGATCTGGCCCGTTTTGTTGCCGCCAATCCGCAGCTCATTCCGGTGGCTCACGGCTGGGCGCACCAGAACCACGCCCCTGCAGGCGAGAAGAAGGCCGAATTCGGTGCTCACCGGCCGCTGGAAGTACTGCTGGACGACGCCGAGCGCGGCTTGACCCGCCTGCAGGAGCTGTTTGGCGCCAGCCTGCGGACGATGTTCGTGCCGCCCTGGAACAGGGTCTCTCCGGAAATGCTGACCTGGCTGGCCGGTGCCGGCTTTACCGCCGTTTCCACCTTCGGCCCGCGCAGCAGCGCCAAACCAGCCTCGGGCCTTTTGCGGGTGAACACCCACCTGGATCCGATCAACTGGAAGGGTTCGCGCAGCTTGCTGCCGCCGGACCAGCTGATTGCGCAAGCCGCGCGCCAGCTGCGCGACCGCCGCCTGGGTGATGCGGACAACGCAGAGCCCTATGGACTTCTCACCCATCACTTGGTGCACGACGAGGCGGTCTGGGAGTTCACCGCCGACCTCGCCAGGCGCTTGTTGAATGGTCCGGCAGAGGCTTGGATCTATGATGAAAGGATGTCCTGAATGAGCCGCCTCGATTCCATGCTGCGTCGCCTGACCGCCCAGCGCGACGGCCTGAACTGGGCCGCAGAGCAAATCAGCGCGATGGAGGGCGATGTGCTCGACATGGGGCTTGGCAACGGGCGTACCTACGACCATTTGCGCGCAATTCTGTCCACCCGCCGGATCTGGGTGATCGACCGTGTGCTACAGTGCCACCCCTCCTGCATCCCGCCGGAACAGGACTTCCTGCAGGGCGAAGCCAAACCGATGCTGGAGCGGCTCGCCGGCAATGGCCGCCGGATCGCGCTCGCGCATTACGACTTTGGCTTCGGGATTAAGGAAAAGGACGTTGCCGAGGCCACCGCCCTGTCTCCCGCCATTGCCCGGGTTATGGCACCGGGCGGCATCATCGTCTCCGGCCAGCCGCTGGCAGGTTTCGAAGAGCTTGACGGTCCAGAAGGCATCCCGCCCGGCCGCTACATGTTCTACCGGGCCAACTGATCCAAGCCCCCGGCCGCCCCCAATTCAAGAGGCCGGGCGCTTCCGCCTCCCCAGCGGCCGGGCGGTCAGGCCACCCGCAAACCGCGCGACCAGACACCGCGCACTGCAGGCGCGCCTGCTGTCACACGGAACCGGATCAGGTCGGCGCGCTTGCCGGTCTCCAGCCGCCCGCGGTCGTGCAGGCCCACTGCATCGGCCGGCGCATGTGTCACCGTGCCCAGGCCCCGCGCCATGTCGCCCCACGATTGCCCCAGCATGACCGCCGCCATCAACAGCGCGGCCGGCACATAATCCGACGACAGGATGTCCAAAAGCTCCAGTTCCGCCAGTTCATGCGCCGCAACATTGCCGGAGTGCGAGCCGCCGCGGATCAGGTTTGGAGCGCCCATCATCACCTTGATGCCATGGGCATGACAGGCCTGCGCGGCCTCCACCGTGGTGGGGAACTCCGCCAGCTGAATGCCATGGCCTGCCGAAACGGCCACCTGCCCGGCCGTGGTGTCGTCATGGCTTGCCAGCACTGCGCCAAATCGCTTGGCCGCCTTCACCGCTTCCGCCTCATGCAAGTCGCCATGGGTCTCGCGCAGCTCTCTCAGATGAGCGATATGCGCCTGGAACGCGGCGTCGTCGAACCCGTGCTTGCCCTTCACGTACTGCTCCAGCTTGGAGAGATCGCGGAACTGCCGCTGGCCCGGCGTGTGGTCCATCAGCGAAACCAGCCCGACCCGGTCCGCTTCGCCAAAGGCCTCCAGTTCCTCAATCAGGGTGTCTGAGCAGACTTCGGCCCGCAGGTGCAGGAAATGCGAGATCTTCAGCGCCTCCGCCGCTCTGAGTTCCAGCAGCTCAGCGGCCAGACCGCGGGCATAAGCGCCATAGCGGCTTTCCTTGCGGCTGATCGAGCCGACACGCATCGCATCAAATACCGTGGTGATGCCAGTGCCCGCCAGTTCCGCATCATGGGCAATGATCGCGCTGGCGTGCGGCCAGTCCACCTTGGGGCGCGGCTGGATGTGACGCTCCAGATTGTCGGTATGCAGTTCCACCAGACCCGGACAGACATAATCGCCCCCGCAGTCGATGGCGCCCGCCGGAACCGAGGTGCCCTCTGCAATGTCCTCGATCTCACCGCTGGAAACCTTCACGCTACCGGTGCGGGTCTCCCCCGGAAGCACCAGTGTGGCATTGGCAAGGATCAACTCTTCTGTCATCTGAACTTCACATCTTTCGAGTTATGGAAGGCCACGTTTAGGAGGCCAATGTGACATTCACGCGATACGCGATCTACTATGCTCCGCCCGCAGATGCGGAATGGTGCCGGTTCGCCGCAAGCTGGCTGGGCTGGGACCTGGAAACAGGCCGCAGCCTGCCTCAACCGGAAGACACCGGGCTGGACGTGGCGGCGATAACGAAGGTTCCCCGCAAATACGGACTTCATGCCACCCTGAAGCCGCCGATGCGCCTTGCCGAAGGGCAATCCCAGGCAGCGCTGGATGCAGCCTGCGCGGCGCTGGCCGCGGCGCAGAGGCCGGTGACGCTCGAGGGGTTCCACCTGGCGCGGCTCGGCCGCTTCCTGGCGCTGCGGCCCTCCGGCGATGAAACCGCGCTGAACGCCCTGGCCGCCGCCTGCGTGACAGAGCTGGACCCTTTCCGCGCGCCGGCGGCCCAGGCTGAGCTGGAACGCCGCCGCGGCGCGGGCCTGAGCCCGGAACAGGACAGGAACCTCACCCTGTGGGGCTATCCTTATGTGCTGGAGCAATTCCGGTTTCACATCACGCTGACCGGCAAACTGCCGAAGCCCGACCTGCCGGCGGTTGAAGCGGCGCTGAACGAGCGTCTCATCCCGCTGCTGCCCGCACCGCTGGAAATCCGCGATATTGTGCTGGCGGGCGAAGCAGAGGACGGAAACTTCCACCTGATCCACCGCTACGCCCTTTCCGGCTGAAGGGCTGCCAGCGCGGCGGCCACCGCCGTGCTGAGCGCACCGCTGTTGTCGATCACATGAACCCTGCGCAGCCCTTCCGGCAAGGGATTGGCCGCCCTGGCAAGACGGCGCCGAACCTCCCCGGCGTCTTCCCGCCCGCGGGCAGACAACCGTTCGACCAGCACCTCTGGTCGCGCCGTCACCGACAGCACAATGAAATCACCGAACACCTCCTGCGCCTGCAGCAGCACAGCACGGGACAAATTGACCAGCACACCGCCCGCACCGGCCCGCAAGGCTTCGATTTCGCGCGGAATGCCATACTGCAGGCCATGCGCTTGCCAGTCCAAGGCAAACACGCCGTTGCGCGCAAGGGCCGAAAACTCAGCCTCGGTCACCGCCTGGTAATCCTCCCCGCCTGCCTCCGGCGCGCGGGTGATCACCCGCCGCATCAGCCGCAGCTGAGGACCGGAGACCGCAAGCGCAGACATCAGGCTGTCCTTGCCAACTCCGGACGGTCCGACCACGGCAATGACCGGGCCTTTATTTGCAGACGCACTCATGCCGCCGCCTTGGGAGCAAAGTCCGACACGTCCACGAACCGGTCGCAAACCTGCTGGCGCGCCGCCTCATCGTGGAAGATGCCGATGATCGCAGCCCCCCGCGCCTTGGCACCTGCGATCAGCGCAAGCACAGTGGCGCGGTTTTGCGCATCAAGGCTCGCCGTCGGTTCATCCAGCAGCAGCGCCGGATACTCATAGGCGAAGCCGCGGGCGATATTCACCCGCTGCTGCTCACCGCCCGAGAATGTCGTGGGGCTCAGACTCCAAAGACGTTCGGGTATATTGAGCTGCGCCAGCAGCGAGGCCGCCTTGTCCCGCGCCTGATCGGCCGGCGTGCCGACTGCCAGCAGCGGTTCAGCCACAACATCCAGCGTTGGCACCCGCGGAACCACCCGCAGGAATTGGCTGACATATCCCAGCGTGTCACGGCGCAGCGCCAGTATCTCCCGCGGCGCGGCCTTGGCCACATCCACGCCGCCGACGACCACGCTGCCGGAGGCCGCCAGATAGTTGCCGTAGATCACACGCATCAGTGTGGACTTGCCCGCCCCGGAGGCGCCCGTCAGGCCGACACATTCTCCGGGTTGCACACTCAGCGTGGCGTTTTGCATGACCGGAATCACCGCACTGCCCTGGTTGTGCAGGGTGAAGCTCTTGCTTACATCGTTCAATTCAATCATCACCCTGCCCTCAGACTTGCAGCACGCTGGAAACCAGCAGCTGGGTATAGCCGTGCTGGGGATCGTCCAGCACCTGATCGGTCAGCCCGGTTTCCACCACATGGCCGTCCTTCATCACCATCAGCCGGTCCGCCAGCAGGCGCACAACGGCCAGATCGTGTGTCACGATAATGGCGCTCAGCCCCATCTCCCGCACGAGGCCCCGCAGCAGATCCAGCAAGCGCGCCTGCACCGAGACATCCAGTCCACCGGTCGGTTCGTCCATGAACACCAGCCGCGGGCCTGTCACCAGATTGCGTGCGATTTGCAGGCGCTGCTGCATACCGCCGGAGAAGGCCGAAGGGCGGTCGTCGATACGGCTTTCGGAAATCTCAACCCGGCCCAGCCAGTCCGCCGCCTGTTCGCGGATCGAGCCATAATGGCGGTTCCCCACGGCCATCAGCCGTTCGCCAATGTTACCGCCGGCCGAAACCGGCATGCGCAGCCCGTCCCTTGCGTGCTGATGCACAAAGGCCCAATCGGTACGGCCCAGCATCCGCCGTTCCGGCTCTGACATTGTGACGGTATCCACCGGCCCGCTTGTGCGGGTGTAATAGATTACCTCTCCCTGGTCCGGCACCAAGTGGCCCGCCAGACTGTTCAGCAGCGTCGACTTGCCAGAACCGCTTTCACCCACGATTCCCATCACCTCGCCCGGGTAGAGATCAAAGCTCACACCGGTGCAGCCGATCCGTGCGCCGTACAGCTTGGCCACATTCTTCACTTGCAGCAAAGGGGTCATCACGCTGCCTCCTCACCCAGGCGGCCGCTATGGCCTGCCTCGCGCCGCGTGCGGCAGTAATCGGTGTCCGAACAGACAAACATCCGGTTGCCCGCATCATCCAGGATCACCTCGTCCAGATAGCTGTCATCCGCCCCGCACAAGTCGCACGGGTGGTCCGCCTTGCTGGCCTCAAACGGGTAATCCTCGAAATCCAGAGACACGACCTGTGTGTAGGGCGGCACCGCATAGATCCGCTGCTCCCGGCCGGCACCAAACAGCTGGATCGCCGCCATCTCCATCTTGGGATTGTCGAACTTCGGTATCGGCGACGGGTCCATCACGTAACGTCCCTCCACCTTCACCGGATAGGCATAGGCGGTGGCAATCGCGCCGTGCTGCGAGATGTCCTCGTAAAGTTTCACGTGCATCAGCCCGTATTCCTGAAGGGCGTGCATTTTGCGAGTTTCGGTCTCGCGCGGTTCCAGGAAGCGCAACGGCTCCGGGATCGGCACCTGATAAACCAGGATCTGGTCTTCAGTCAGCTCCGCCTCCGGGATCCGGTGGCGGGTCTGGATGACGCTGGCTTTTGCCGTTTCTTCAGTCGTTGCCACACCCGCCGTCTTCTCAAAAAACTTGCGGATCGACACCGCGTTTGTGGTGTCGTCAGCCCCTTGGTCGATGACTTTCAGCGTGTCGTCCCGCGTCAGCGTCGCGGCGGAGACCTGAACCCCGCCGGTGCCCCAGCCATAGGGCATCGGCATCTCGCGGCTGGCAAAGGGCACCTGATAGCCCGGCACAGCCAAGCCTTTCAGGATCGCCCGGCGGATCATCCGTTTGGTCTGTTCGTCAAGGTATGCAAAGTTGTAGTCAGGCATCATGACCTCGAATTAGAGCTGTGTGGCCCAAACAGGAATGGAGCGCAGTATTTTGACGGAAAACACTCTCGGCTATGTCTTGGCCGTTGGACTTGGCGTTCTGATTTGGGCTCTCGTCCGCATTTTTCGCACCTTGCGCGCAGGCGGCTATGACCACGCGATGCGCTGCCCATCCGGACACAATCACACGAGTATAGACCCGGTTGATGCAAGCATTGCGTCCCATGGCCCTGGCTCTGGCCGTCCTTGGGTCCAAGGCCACGACAGCGAAGGATTCGGCGGAGGTGACGCAGGCGGCGGTGGAGGCGATTAAGCTCATTCCGCAGCCTCCTTTGCCGCCAGCGTCTCAGCCAGCTCTGCCGCTTCCCGGCGCAGTTTGCGGACTAGTTCCAGCTCGGACTGGAAGTCGACGTAATGCGGCAGCTTGATGTGCTCCAGAAAGCCGGTGGCCTGGATGTTGTCGGCGTGGCTCAGGACAAATTCCTCGTCCTGCGCTGGCGCGCCCAGATTGTCCTCGCCCAGCTCTTCCCAGCGCAGCGCCCGGTCGACCAGCGCCATGGCGATGGATTTGCGCTCTGACTGGCCAAAGACCAGACCATAGCCGCGGGTGAACTGCGGCGGCACCGTCTTGGAGCCCTTGAACTGGTTCACCGTCTCGCATTCGGTCAGCTCCACCTCGCCGATCTCGATGGAAAAGCCCAGCTCCGGGATCTCCATCTCCACAGGCACGCTGCCAATTCGCAGCTCGCCGACAAAGGCATGGTTGCGCGCATAGCCGCGCTGTGTCGAATAAGCCATGCCGAGGATAAACCCCTCATCGCCGCGGGTCAGCGATTGCAGGCGCACCGCCCGTCCCGCCGGGAAGGACATCGGCTCGCGCGTCAGATCACCCGGAACCGCGTCCGAGGCAGGCTCGCGCTCGATGATGTCCTCGCCTTGCAGGAATTCGGTGATATGCGGCGTGGCCTCCTGGCGCGGCTCGGACACTGGCGCCTCGGGCACCTCACCGTCGGCGGCCAGTTTGAAGTCCAGCAGGCGGTGGGTGTAATCGAAGGTCGGCCCCAGCACCTGCCCGCCGGGGGCGTCCTTGAAGGTCGCGGAGATCCGGCGGTCGCAGGCCATTTCTCCGGTCTCCACCGGCTGCGAATAGCCAAACCGCGGCAGGGTGGTGCGGTAGGCGCGGATCAGAAAGATTGCCTCTATCAGATCACCGCGCGCCTGCTTGATGGCCAGCGCGGCAAGGTCCGGATCGTAGAGCGAGCCTTCGGCCATCACCCGGTTCACCGCCAGGCTCAGCTGCTCGCGGATCTGGGACAGGCTCAGCTCCGCGACACTGGTATCGCCGCGGCGCTCCTCAGCCAGCCAGGCATGGGCGTTTTCAATGGCGCGTTCGCCGCCCTTGACTGCAACGTACATGGGCTCAGGCCTCCGTGGTGATCCGGGTGGACCGCGGCAGCGCAGCAACCTGCGCCCCCGCGGTGAAGAAGAAGTCCATACCCAGCGGGTAGAGAGCGGTATTGTTCTGGAACGCAGTTAGTTCCGGCAGCTGCATCCGGGCTTTGTCTTTGATGCCGGGGCCGCTCAGCACCACGTTGGGGGCCGCGAAACCGGGCGTCTCGACAATCAATGTGGCCGAGCGGTCAGGGTATTCAGGGGTGCCGATGCGGAAGCGGTCCAGCGGCATCAGCGCCTCCCAGCTGCCAAGCGCGAAATCCGCCTGCTCCGCCGCAACGACCGGCGCGCCCGTGTGAAAGGCCAGCCAGCCGCGCAAGGCCCCGCTGTCCGTGCCCGGCGCCAGATAGACACCGGTCTCCGGATCGCACAGCGTCAGCAGCAGGCTGCCCGCCGCGACTGATATCCCGTCAGGCGGTGCGGCCCCGGTGATGTCCTGGACCTGGCCGGGCCGGGCCATGGCGTTCATCGCCGCGCGGAAGGCATGTGCCGCATCCACTGGCGGATTGCTGAAACCGCCCGCATAGGCGGCGTTCCGGGTTTCCAGGCGCATCAGTCCTCTCCCCGCACCATGGTGAAAAACTCGACCTTGGTCGCCGCCGCCTTGGCGGCTCGGGCGTTCTTCTTCGTCTGCCTCTCTACGGCCAGCGGCTCCAGCACTGCCTTGCGCACGCCCGCCGCCGCATCTGTTTGCATCAGCGCATCAATCTTGGCGGCCATTGCGGCCTTGGCCTTGCTGCGCCCCTGCACATAGCCTTGGCCGACGGTGCCATCCTCCAGCGACACCGCACAGCGGGTGACGGTCATCTCCCCGAGGTTGAAAGGCGCGCCGGTGCCGCCCATGCGGCCCCGCACCATGACGCTGCCGGCCTCTGGCGGGCGCAGCCATTCATAAACGGGATCAATCCCGCAGCCCTGCCACAGCTTGGTCAGCCGGGCCTCGTCAGCAGTGGCCAGCAGGCTCATCCAGCCTTTGCGGTCCGCTGCGGAGATAGTGGTGTTCATCTGTCTATGCCTCTTGGCCGGGTTGTCTACATCAACTATACAACTAGACAAATGTTAACCGAGTCGCCCCGGCTGGCGCAATCCAAGACTTATGAAAGTTCCATGACATGGCCCGCACCCCGGTTTGGAAATCCATCGCCATCGCCCTGACCGATGACATTGCCCAGGGCCGGTATGAGACCGGCGGCAAGCTCCCGGCTGAGGCCAAGCTGTCAGCGCGGTTCGGGGTCAACCGGCACACCGTGCGCCGGGCGCTGGCGGACATGGCGGCGCAGGGCCTGGTCCATTCCCGCCGCGGAGCAGGGGTGTTCGTCGCTGCCAAGCCAACCGACTACCCAATTGGCAAGCGGGTCCGGTTCCACCAGAACCTCGCGCGCGAGGGGCGGATACCGGCCAAGAAACTGCTGACGCTGGAAACCCGCGCCGCCGGATTGCGCGAGGCGGAGGCATTGGAGTTGCAGGCGGGAGACCCGGTTCTGGTCTACGACGGGCTTTCACTAGCCGACGGCCAGCCCATTGCGCTGGCTCAGGCCGTGTTTCCGGTCGGCTTGCTGCCAGGGCTGCACGAGGCGCTGGAAGAGGACAGTTCAATCACCAAGGCCCTGAAACGCTGCGGCGTCGAGGACTATACCCGCAGGGAAACCCGCATCGCTGCCAAGCTCGCCACCGCCACCCAAGCGCTGCAGTTGCAGATCAGCGAAGGCGCGCCGATCCTGCGCACCACGTCGGTCAGCGTGGACACAGCCGGCACGCCGATTGAGTTCGGCCGCACCTGGTTCGCCGGCGACCGGGTGACTCTGACGGTTGGCGGTGAAACCTGAA
>NZ_JBQKUH010000046.1:0-35498 GCF_054968485.1 Leisingera sp. G5_S3_59_S7 | reverse complement strand
GCCGCATCCGCAGGCGGCGGCATCAGGCCTGCGCAAGCCGGGACCCGCGGCCCGGCTGACCCGCAGCAGGCAGCCGGCCGGGCCCGGAGTCTCCGCCTTAACGGATGGTCAAACAGGCAATTACCCGCTAGGAGCAGCCCGATTGTCTCCGGCGGCTTCATTGCGAAGCCTTCGGACGCAAGCCTCTAAACAAGAAACGAGCGAGACAATGACCGCTGCGAGGGAACAGATCCCGGCGTCTGAGATGCAGGCTGCCGGTTACAAATTCACACTGAAACAGGCGCTGACCGGGGCGCAAATGCTCTTTGTCGCCTTTGGCGCGCTGGTGCTGGTGCCGCTGCTGACGGGCCTCGACCCCAGCGTGGCGCTGTTCACGGCGGGGCTTGGGACGCTGATTTTCCAGGTCGTGACCCGCGGCCAGGTGCCGGTGTTCCTGGCGTCCTCCTTCGCCTTCATTGCCCCCATCATCTATGGCGTGCAGACCTGGGGCATGGCGGCCACCACCGGCGGGCTGGCTGCCGCGGGCCTGCTTTATGTCGCCCTCAGCTTTGCCATCCGCGCCTTCGGCTCCGGCTTCCTGCACCGGCTGCTGCCGCCGGTGGTGGTCGGCCCCGTCATCATGGTGATCGGCCTGTCGCTGGCGCCGGTGGCGGTCAACATGGCGACCGGCCTGGCAGGCGACACCCAGGTGATGCCGCGCAACACTGCGCTGCTGCTGGCTGCGGTTTCGCTCGGCACCACCATGCTGACGGCGATCCTGGGCCGCGGCATCATGCGCATCGTGCCGATCCTGGCAGGCGTCGCCGCCGGCTGCACTGCCGCGCTGATCCTGGGTGCCGTGACCGGGCAAAGCCTGATCAGCACCGCCGCCATCGCAGACGCCCCCTGGTTCAAGGTGCCGGGCTTTGTCGCGCCCGAATTCAACCTCGCCGCCATCCTGTTCATCCTGCCGGTCGCCATCGCCCCCGCGATTGAGCATTTCGGCGACATCCTGGCGATCTCCAACGTGACCAAGCGCGACTATATGGAAAAGCCCGGCATCCAGAACACAATGCTGGGCGACGGTCTTGCCACTGCCGCCGCGGGCCTCTTGGGCGGTCCGCCCAACACCACCTATTCCGAGGTCACCGGCGCCGTGACGCTCACCCGCGCCTTCAACCCGGCGATCATGACCTGGGCGGCAATCTTCGCCATCGCGCTGTCCTTTGCGGGCAAGCTCTCCGGCGCGCTGTCGGCAATCCCGATGCCGGTGATGGGCGGCATCATGATCCTTCTGTTCGGCATGGTCACCGTGGTCGGCCTGAGCGTGCTGGCCAAACTGGGCGAAGCGCTGACCGAGGCGCGCAACATGGTGATCATCTCCACCGTGCTGATCATCGGCCTGGGCGGCCTGACGCTGGAATTCGGCGAAGGCTTCACGCTGGCGGGCATCGGCCTCTCCGGCGTTGCGGGCCTGCTCTTGAACCTGATCCTGCCGAAACAGCGGGACTGATCCTGAACCGGGACGGAGCCGCCAAACCGGCGGCTCCCCTCACCGTTCCTCCGGCTCCAAATGCCGGATGCGCGCCACATGCGCGGCAATCTCTTCCCGGCTGAACTTCGAATGCACCCGGCGGGTTGAGGCCGGGTCCTTCTCCAGCCCCAGAGCCAATTCCGGCCGCCAGGCTTGTTTCGGCCGGATGGGGCGCGGCGCAAAGCCGCCGCCGCAGGTTGGGCAGACATTGTGCAGCACCTGCTCCACGCACGCCGCGCAATAGGTGCACTCCGTATGTGCAGATCCGGGCATCCGCAGCCTCCGGCGGCAGGTCCTTGTCGCACAATTCGCAATTGGGGCGCAGTTCCAGCATCAAACCCTCCCTGATCCAGCCGCAACCCTGCCCCGGTTCTCTGTGCCCCGCAAGCCCCGCCACTGGCGCCCGCGCTGCGCGCCCGCGCGGCGCCACGCCCAACCGCGGGGGCGGTGCAGCTCCGCTGCATCCCGCGCGGGCGGGAGCCCTCCCCTGCGGCATAGCGCCAGCCCCCGGAAAACAGGGTAAATCCTGCCCGTTTTCCCGCCCAACCCACATTGCGAAAACCGCCACTTTCCCTATAGTGCGCGCTCCACAAGCCGCGACAGGAGCCACCAGCCATGGGTGACATCAAAGTAGGCATCATCATGGGCAGCCAATCCGACTGGCCCACCATGAAGGAAGCCGCCAATATCCTCGATGAACTGGGCGTAGCCTATGAGGCCAAGATCGTCTCTGCCCACCGCACCCCGGACCGGCTGTGGAGCTATGGCAAGAGCGCGGCTGAGCGCGGCCTGCAGGTGATCATCGCAGGCGCCGGGGGTGCTGCCCACCTGCCCGGCATGGTCGCCTCCAAGACCCGCGTTCCTGTTGTGGGCGTGCCGGTCCAGACCCGCGCCCTGTCGGGTGTCGACTCGCTTTACTCCATCGTGCAGATGCCCAAGGGCTTCCCGGTTGCCACCATGGCCATCGGCGCTGCCGGTGCCGCCAACGCAGGCCTGATGGCCGCGGGTATCCTGGCGCTGCAGGACGCAGACCTGGCCCAGCGCCTGGACGACTGGCGCGATGCACTCTCCGCCTCCATCCCCGAGGAACCCTCCGATGACTGACGTGCTCGCCCCCGGCTCCACCATCGGCATCCTCGGCGGCGGCCAGCTGGGCCGGATGCTATCGGTCGCGGCCTCCCGCCTCGGTTTCAAGACCCATATCTTCGAGCCCGGCGCCAACCCGCCCGCAGGCCATGTCGCCGACCAGGTGACCACCGCAGGCTACGAGGACGCCGAGGCGCTCGCCGCCTTCGCGGCTGCCGTCGACGTGATCACCTATGAGTTCGAAAACATTCCAACCTCCGCGCTGGACCTCCTGGAATCGCAAAAACCGATCCGCCCGGGCCGCGAGGCGCTGCGGATCAGCCAGGACCGGCTGACGGAAAAGAGCTTCCTGCAGGACCTCGGCCTGCAAACAGCACCCTTTGCCGACATCACTGATCAGGCCAGCCTGGACGCCGCGCTGTCCGAGATCGGCGCGCCCTCGATCCTGAAGACCCGCCGCTTCGGCTATGACGGCAAGGGCCAGGCCCGCATCAAGTCGGCTGACGACGCAGGCGAAGCGCTCGCTTCCATGGCAGGCGCGCCGTCGATCCTCGAAGGCTTTGTCAATTTCAGCCACGAGGTCTCGGTCATCGCCGCCCGCGGCGTGAGCGGCGAGATTGCCTGTTTCGACCCCGGCGAGAACGTCCACCGCGACGGCATCCTGCACACCACCACCGTGCCTGCAAAGCTGAGCACAGGCCAGCGCATGGACGCGGTGCTGATGGCGGGTAAGATCCTGAACGCGCTGGAATATGTCGGCGTCCTCGGCGTCGAACTCTTCGTCACGCCCCAGGGCCTGATCGTCAACGAGATCGCCCCGCGCGTCCACAATTCCGGCCATTGGACCCAGAACGGCTGCACTGTCGACCAGTTCGAACAGCACATCCGCGCGGTGGCCGGCTGGCCCCTGGGCGACGGCCAGCGCCACTCCGACGTGGTGATGGAAAACCTGATCGGCGATGACGTGGACCGCATCCCCGAACTGGCAAAAGAGGCCGGCTGCGCCCTCCACCTCTATGGCAAGGCGGAGGCCAAACCGGGCCGCAAGATGGGCCATGTGAACCGGGTGGTGAAGGCGGAAGGCTGATCCCCGTCCGGGCAGGTGGGGCTCTGCCCCCGGACCCATTCTCAACTTGGGGCTCTGCCCCAAACCCCGGGATATTTGCGGCCAGAAGAAGCAGGCGGATCCGTGAAAGCGGCCCCGCCGGTTTCACGCGCCGCAAAGAGGGCCATCCGGCCTGATGCGCGGCGCCGCTCCGCTAGGCCAGGAAGCGGCCCGCCACTTCCCCGGCCATATAGCTGACCCGCCCGCCGGAAATCGTCGCCGCGACCCGCTGAGTTGCCTTGTCCAGCACCAGGATATCGGCGCGCTTGCCTGCCGTCAGCGTTCCGCGGTCTGTGAGGCCCAGCATTTGCGCAGGCCCATCCGACACCAGCCGCCACGCGCCCGCCAGATCCAGCAGGCCGGAGCGCTCCAGCATCAGCGCTGCACGGCGCGGGCTGGGGTAGTGGTAGTCGGATGCCAGCGCATCGCACAGCCCCATGGCGATCAGCTCGACGGCAGAGGCATTGCCCTTGTGCGAGCCGCCCCGCACCACATTGGGGGAGCCGAGGATCACCGGATCGCCCGCCGTGCGCGCGGCCTCTGCCGCCTCCAGTGTTTCAGGGAACTCGGCAATCCGCGCGCCGCGTTCGCGCCAGACAGCGCGGTTCTCAGCAGTCTGGTCGTCATGGCTGCCCAGCCGCACATCCAACGCAACCAGTTCGCGGCAGAGCGCATCCAGACTGCCCGGCACCTCATCCCGGCGCGCGTGCATGTCTTTCAGCATCTGCCAATGGACCTCGGGGTTGCGCCCCGCCTTCAGCGCCTGTCCGGTCAGCCGCGGCGGCTTCTTGCCCTGCGCCAGCCGCTCATGCGGCAGGTGGTCGTTGAACACCACATACGGCACCTGCCAGCCGGCCACTTTCGCAGCCAGCCCGGCGTAATCCTCCAGCATGTGGATCTCAAACCGCAGCTGCGGCAGCAGATCGGTCACCACGGAGCCGCGCACCGCCTGGATCGCTTCAAACACCTGCGCCGCAAACTCAGGCCCGCGCAAGCCCCCTTCCCAGGAGTAAAACTGCGCCAGCACCGCAGTAGTGATGCCGTTGGCGGCCAGCTCCGCCTCGGCGGCAACCACGCCCTCGGCCATCTGCTTCATTGCGCCGCGGCGCGGTGCCAGATGGCGTTCGAACCCGTCGCCATGCACGTCCACGATCCCCGGCAGCACCAGATAGCCGGAGAGGTCCACCGCCCGCCCCGCCGGCGCCGCGGCCACCAGCCCCTCTGCAATGGCGATCTCACCGCCGCGCTCCAGCCCGCCGGGGCGCAGCACGTCACCGCCCTGCAGGGTCAATTCCAACGTCATTTCTCCGCCTCTTCACAGCCGCCGTTCAGCTGGCAGGCCTCGCCGATGATCTCTTCCACTGCCGCCAGCCAGGTGAGCGACGGCTCAAACCGCCCTTCCTCCAGAAAGTGCAGCGCCTGCGCCATCACCTGCGGGTTGTTCATCATGTAGGTGTGGGTGACCGGCAGCGTCAGATGCGCGGCCATGCCGTCCACCTTCGTGCTGTCCACTGAAACCTTGCCGTCATCCGCGCCCGGGATCAGCGAGGAGAACAGCGGGTTCAGCGTCTCATTGCCCGCAATCACCCCCAGCTCGAAATCCACCGGCGGCAGGCGGTTCGGCAGGCTCTCTGCCCCGGTGCCCAGCTGCAGGCCGGCAGGCCCGTTCAGCAGGCCGAACACCTCCCAGTCGCCCAGCTCGTCCACCAGCTCGCTGCCCTGGTTCGGCGGCCCCATCATCACCACCCGGCCCAGGTTCTGCGGGCGGTTGTCCTGCAGCCAGAACCGCAGCAGGATGCCGCCCATCGAGTGGCTGACCACATGGGTTGTCTCCCCGCCGCAGGCGGCAAAGGCCTCCGGCAAAGTCTCCTGCGCCAGCACCTGAATGGTCTCCTCGGTGGAGGCATATCCGGGCCGCACCACGCCGTACCCGCGCGACTGCAGCACTTCCTCCATCACCGCGAACGAGGTCTCGGTGCGTGCCAGCCCATGCAGCAGGATCACGCAATCCGCCGCCGCAGGCAGCGGCAGCAGCGCCGCAGCGGCGGCCGCAAAATATTTCAGAACATCACCCATGCGCCCCAGATAAGCGCAAGCCGCGGCACAGGGAAGCCCCCTCGCCTATTTGGCCGCCTGCGCCTTGCGGCCCGGCGCCTGCAGCACCACCAGCGCAATGCCGCCCAGCACCGCCGCGCTGCCAAAGACCAGCCGCAGGGTGATCGTCTCGCCCAGCAGCACAGCCCCCGCCAGGATGGCAATCACCGGCACGCTCAGCTGCACCGTCGCCGCCACCGCGGGCAGGATCTGCGGCAGCAAACGGTACCACAGCGCATACCCCATGCCGGAGGTCACCGCGCCCGACAGCACCGCCAGCACCGCGCCATAAAGGCTGACCGTGCTGCCGCCCAGCCACAGGGCAACCGGCAGGAACATCGCCGTCGACCACAGGAAATTCACCGCCGTTGCCGCCAGCGGCTGCGCCGCGCCGCGCCCCAATATGCTGTAGATGCCCCAGCCCAGCCCCGCCGCCGCCATCAGCAGCGACGCGCCCAGGGGCGCCGTGCCGGAGCCGTCGGGCCAGACCACATAGGCCAGCCCCAGAAAGGCCAGCACCGCCCCCGCCAGCTGGCCGCCGCTGGCCGGAGCGCCGCGCACCGCCCCCCACAGGAACATCGACACCTGCACGACGCCGAACAGCACCAGCGCGCCAAGCCCCGCGTCAAGCTGCTGATAGGCCAGCGAAAACCCCGCGATATAAAGCGTCAGCGCCGCACCGCCCCTCAGGCTCATCCGCAGGCCCTGGCGCACCGCCAGCCCCTGCGCCTGACACAGAAGCACAAGCATCGCCGCGCCGGAGGCCAGCCGCAGCAGGCCAAAGCTGCCCGCATCCATATGCCCGCCCCCGATCGCCAGGCGGCTGAGGATGGAGTTCGCGGCAAAGGCGGTCATGGTGAGCGAGACAAGAAGAAACAGGCGCATGGCAAAGGGCTAGCCTGCCCGGCGGCGCAGGGCCAGTGGAATCTCAGCGGCCCGGCTTCAAGGCCCCCCACCCTTTCACCTTTGCGCACATACTCCCGCCGGAGGCAGGCCCGCGCCGCGGGCCTTCCCCCGTCATAACGAAAAGGGGCCGCCTTGATAGGCAGCCCCGAATCTTGCAGTCATCAGCGGCGGGCTTCCGGCAGATTAGCCTGTACGGCCAATCGCCTTTCGCCCATCACAAATCCCAAGGGATTTGTGATTACATCATGCCGCCCATGCCGCCCATGCCGCCCATGTCGGGCATGCCGCCGGCTGCGCCTGCGCCTTCTTTGGCGGGCTTGTCGGCCACCATCGCTTCGGTGGTGATCAGCAGACCAGCAACCGAGGATGCGTCTTCCAGCGCGGTGCGGGTCACCTTGGCCGGGTCGATCACGCCGAAGGAGAACATGTCGCCATATTCACCGGTCTGCGCGTTGTAGCCAAAGGCGCTGTCCGCGGATTCGCGGATCTTGCCGGCCACCACGGCGCCGTCGACGCCTGCGTTCTCGGCGATCTGGCGCAGCGGCGCTTCGATGGCCTTGCGGACGATGTTGATGCCTGCGTTCTGGTCAGCGTTGGCGCCTTCCAGGCCTTCCAGGCCCTTGCCGGCCTGCACCAGGGCAACACCGCCGCCGACGATCACGCCTTCCTGCACGGCTGCGCGGGTCGCGTTCAGAGCATCGTCCACACGGTCCTTGCGCTCTTTCACTTCGACTTCGGTCATGCCGCCGACGCGGATCACGGCCACACCGCCTGCCAGTTTGGCAACGCGTTCCTGCAGCTTCTCGCGGTCGTAGTCAGAGGTGGTTTCCTCGATCTGGGTGCGGATCTGGGCAACGCGTGCTTCGATCTCGGCCTTCTCGCCAGCGCCGTCGACGATGGTGGTTTCGTCTTTGGTGATGGTGACTTTCTTGGCGGTGCCCAGCATGTCCATGGTGACGGACTCGAGCTTCATGCCCAGATCTTCGGAGATCACCTGGCCGCCGGTCAGGATCGCGATGTCCTGCAGCATGGCCTTGCGGCGGTCGCCGAAGCCCGGTGCCTTGACGGCTGCGATTTTCAGGCCGCCGCGCAGCTTGTTGACAACCAGGGTTGCCAGCGCTTCGCCTTCGACGTCCTCAGCGATGATCAGCAGCGGCTTCTGCGACTGGATGACCTGCTCCAGCAGCGGAACCATCGGCTGCAGCGAAGACAGTTTCTTCTCGTGCAGCAGGATCATGCAGTCTTCCAGATCCGCGACCATCTTGTCGGCGTTGGTGACGAAGTAGGGCGACAGGTAGCCGCGGTCGAACTGCATGCCCTCGACCACGTCGGTCTCGGTTTCCATGCCTTTGTTCTCTTCGACGGTGATGACGCCTTCGTTGCCGACTTTCTGCATCGCGTCAGCGATCTGGCGGCCGATTTCAGCTTCGCCGTTGGCGGAGATGGTGCCAACCTGCGCAACCTCGTCGGAGTCTTTCACTTCGCGGGCCATGTCCTTGATGCCCTGAACAACCTTGGAGGTCGCCAGGTCGATGCCGCGCTTCAGGTCCATCGGGTTCAGGCCGGCAGCAACCTGCTTCAGGCCTTCTTTAACGATGGCCTGGGCCAGAACGGTTGCGGTGGTGGTGCCGTCGCCGGCTTCGTCGTTGGTGCGGGAAGCAACTTCCTTCACCATCTGGGCGCCCATGTTCTCGAACTTGTCTTCCAGTTCGATTTCCTTGGCAACCGACACACCGTCCTTGGTGATGCGCGGCGCGCCGAAGGATTTGTCCAGAACCACGTTGCGGCCTTTGGGGCCCAGGGTCACTTTCACGGCATCGGCCAGAATGTTGACGCCCTTCAGCATGCGGTTGCGGGCATCGGTGTCGAATTTGACGTCCTTAGCAGCCATTTTTCACTCTCCTAGAGTAATCTGTAATTGTCAGCGAGGGATGGGATCAGAGAAGCCGGACGGCTTACTCGATGATGCCCATGATGTCGCTTTCTTTCATCATCAGCAGCTCTTCGCCGTCGACGGAGACCTCGGTGCCCGACCACTTGCCGAACAGGATCTTGTCGCCAGCCGAAACGGCCATCGCGATCAGCTCGCCGCTGTCCTTGCGTGCGCCTTCGCCAGTTGCGACGACGACGCCTTCGCTCGGCTTTTCTTTTGCGGAATCGGGGATGATCAGGCCGCCCGCGGTTTTTTCTTCGCTTTCGGTGCGGCGCACCAGCACGCGGTCATGAAGCGGTTTCAATGCCATCTTTGCAGCTCCTTAAAAAGGCTCAAAGGTTGTTATCTGTTGGACCTCCGCCTCCCCGGCGGGGCCGTTATCACTCACACGGGGCGAGTGCTAACGAGGGGAAGCTAGGCATCGCGCCGGACTGAGTCAACAGCTTTGCACAAGAAAATTTAAAGCCCCCTGGCCGCGGCCGGGAACCGGTCCTTGAGGTGCCTGCAAGATGCTGATTTTGAACACTTAACCAGCCTCCCGGCGCAGTCCGCAACCGGCCGGGGCTACGCCTCCCAGCTCTCTGCCCAATGCACCAGGCCGTCGCGGCCCGCGCCGGTCAGCTGGTAGACACCGGTCGCCACCCGCTCGAACCAGCCATAGTGATTGCTGGCCATCAGCCGGGTGGCGCGCGCCACGCCGGTGGCCCTGGCCACCTCCGCCCCCTTGCTGGGGCCTGCCTCGGCCAGATGCGCCGCACAGGCCAGCGCGTCCTGGCGGTAGGCGGTGACAATGCCGTGCCGGGTGGCGCCGCCTGCATTCGGGTCGCCGCGCAACGCCTGAAACTCGCGCAAGAGCCGCGCCTGCTTCTTCTTCGACTTGCGCGGGGCATAGGGGCCCGGATCGCACTGCACCTCTGTGCGGCCATCCTCCAGCACCGTGATCAGCCCCAGCCCCAGCCGCCGGCACATCGCCAGATTGTCCTTCAGCATCCGCCGCGCCTGCCGCCCCTTGGGCCGCGGCACCGCGATATAGACGTGATCTGTGACTGCCAGCCTGGCCACCGCCTGGTGGAACAGCGACAGCGAAAACTTCAGCTTCAGCTCGACGATCACCGGCGGCTCGGCACCGCGGACAGCCACCACATCGGCAGCCCCCACCTCGCCCTTCACGGCATAGCCCTGCCCCTCCAGCAGCGCCTTGACCGGCGGATACAGCTGATCTTCGCGTTCCATGCCGCCATGACTGGCATCAAGCGCCGCCGAAGGCAATCCGCCGCGCGGTTTTACGGTCCGGACGGCAGGTTTTACATTGCCGCCCCCCCTGCCCCGCCCTAGGGTCATACACTCAGTCCACAGTACCGGACCTCCGGGGAAAGGGCGCTTGATGAAACGGATTGCACTTGCCTTGGCCCTGGTCCTGCAGGCCTCTGCCGGATTGGCCGCCTGCCGCGGCATCGACTACCGCGACCACCTGCCGCCCGCCACCGAAGCGCGGCTGGAGCGCGAGATGGCCGCCACCCCGTTTTCCCGCGGCAATCATTGGGTTGCGACCAAGGGCAGCCGCACCATCCATGTGATCGGCACCATGCACGGCGGCGATTCCCGCATGGCCCGGGTGATGCGCAACCTGCGCCCGGCGCTGGCCTCGGCCCAGGCGATCTATCTGGAGACTTTGCAGCCCGGAATGGAGACGCCGGACACCATGCCCGCGTCCCTCGCCAGCAGCTTTCTGCTGCCGCAAGGGCAGGAGCTGCGGCACCTGCTGGGCAAGGAGGCCTGGCAGCATTTCGAGCTGACCGCGCGGGTCTCCGGCGCCAATCTGGACACCATGAACCGGATGCAGCCCTGGGCGGTGTCGATGTTCCTGGTGCAAAGCGGCTGCCGCCCCTATGGCTTTGGCCTCAAACGCGGGCTTGACGACCGGATCGCCGGTTTCGCCAGCCGCAAGCGGATTCCGGTGGGCGCGCTGGAAACCCCGGCGCAGGCGCTGACGGCGATTGCCAGCCTGCCCCTGCGCGACCAGGCCCGGATGCTGGAGCTGGAGCTGGAGCTGGTGCGCTCCTCCAAGCCCGAGGATGCCACCCCGGTCGAAGCCTATTTCGACCAAAGCGTCTGGTCCGCCTTCGTGCTCGCGCCGTGGATCAGCGCCCAGTACAGCAGCTTTTCCGGCGCCGAGACCGCGCGGCTGTGGCGCCAGTACAATGACCGCCTGCTGGACCAGCGCAACAAACGCTGGATGAAGGTGATCCTGGCCGCCCGGCAGCAGCGGATCGTGGTTGCCGTCGGCGCGGCGCATCTGCCCGGCAGGAACGGCGTCTTGAACCTGCTGCACCGCCAGGGGTTCAGCCTCACCCGCGCGGCGTGGTAGACCCGGCGTATCGCGCTTTCCTTCTCCCGGTTCAGGACCTGTCTGTCATGCGGCTTTTCTTCACCATCGTCTTTCTGCTGCTGCCCGCCGCGCTGTGGGCGGGCTGCACCGGCACCGACCTGCGCACCACCCTTCCGGCCGACGATACGGCCCGCCTCCAGGCGCGGGCCGCAGCCGCGCCCTTTGCCGAAGGCAATCACTGGATCGCCCGCCGCGGCACCCGCACCGTGCATGTGATCGGCACCATGCATATCAATGACCCGCGGATGGACCCGGTCACCGCCCGGCTGGCCCCGATCGTCCGCGAGGCCGGTCTGCTGCTGATGGAGGCCAGCCCCGCCGACAAGGCCGCGTTTGAACAGAAGCTGGGCCGCACCCCGTCGCTGATGCTGATCACCGAAGGGCCGACGCTGATCGACCGCCTGCCGCCGGAGGAGTGGGACAGCCTGGCCGCCAAGGCCCGCGCGCACGGGGTCGCCCCCTGGATGGCCGCCAAAATGCGGCCCTGGTTCCTGGCCCTGTCGATGGCGGTGCCGCCCTGCGTGCTGCGGCAGCCGGACTTCAAGAACGGCCTCGACCTGCGCCTGGCTGCCGCGGCGGATCAGGCCGGGGTGCCCATCCGCTCGCTCGAAGACCCGATGGCCGTGATCCGGATGCTGGACGGCGACCCGCTGGAAGAGCAGGTCCGCCAGCTGCGCGCCTTTACCGCCCTGCTGGGCGGCGGCCAGGACGATTTCTTCACCATGGCAGAGGCGTATTTCGACCAGCAGGTGCTGCACGCCCTGCACCTGAGCGAGCAGGAGTTTCTGCACAGCGATGCCCTGACCCGGGAAGAGCGCGAAGAGCTGTGGAGCGACGCGATGCAAGAGCTGCTGGACCAGCGCAATCAGTCCTGGATCCCGGTGATCGAGGCGGCAGAAGCAGACACCATCGTGGTGGCCGCAGGCGCGCTGCACCTGCCGGGCGGGAACGGCGTGCTGAACCTGCTGCAGCAGCAGGGCTACAGCCTGGAGCGCGCCCCGTTCTGAACACAACGCCGCATTGCAGCAGCTGCGGGGTGACAAGCCTGTCCGCCGCCCCTATAAGGCGCGCAAATCTCCCCTTTTTGGACTCATGAGTGAACAGGACAGTCACATGACCATTCAAGTTTTCGGCCATAAATCCCCCGACACCGATTCCACCGGCTCCCCCATTGTCTGGGCCTGGTACCTGAACGAGGTGAAGGGCGTCGCCGCCGAGCCCAAGCTGCTGGGCGAGCCGAACACCGAAGCGGCCTTTATGCTGCAGCGCTGGGGCCTGGAGAAGCCTGCGATCATCGAGGATGTGGCCGATGATGCGGCTGTCGTGATCGTCGACACCAACAACCCGGCAGAGCTGCCCGCCAACATCAACGGCGCCGATGTGCAGGCGATCATCGACCACCACAAGCTGGTCGGCGGCCTGGAAACCAAAGGCCCCATCGACATCACCATCCGCCCGCTGGCCTGCACCGCCACCATCATGCATGACCTGATGGGCGACGATGCCGCCAAGATGCCCGAGGCCGTCAAGGGCGCGGCGCTGACCTGCATCCTGTCCGACACCCTGGAATTCCGCTCCCCGACCACCACCGCGCATGACAAGGCCGTGGCCGAGAAGCTGGCCGCCGATCTGGGCATCAGCATCTCCGACTATGCTGCCGAGATGTTTGCCGCCAAATCCGACGTCTCCTCCTTCTCCGATGCGGAGCTGCTGCGCATGGACTCCAAGGTGTATGAGGTCGACGGCACCAAGTTCCGCGTCTCCGTGCTGGAAACCACCGCGCCGGCCGTGGTGCTGGACCGCAAGGCGTCGCTGATGGACACCATGACCACTGTCGCGGCCGAGGACGGCGTCGATCAGGTGCTGCTGTTCGTGGTCGACATCCTGAACGAGGAAGCCACCCTGCTGGTGCCCAACGACCTGGTCAAAACCGTGGCCGCCAAGTCCTTTGGCGCCGAAGCCGCTGGCGACACCGTGGTGCTGCCGGGCATCATGTCCCGCAAAAAGCAGATCATTCCGAACCTGAAAGTCTGATCCGCCTCAGGTTTGTGAAACGCCAAAGGCGCCCCGCGGGGCGCCTTTTCTTTTACGGGTTCTTTTACGGGGCACGAATTGTCCGGCGCAGGGCGCCGGCCTTGCAGCAAGGCGGCGGGGTTACAGCCCCAGATCCTGGCTGATCTTGCGGAACAGGCGCTGCTGGGTGTTGCCGTTGACCTGCTTGCCGCGCTGGTGCCGGTACCAGTCGCCCTTCTCGTTCAGATAACGCTCCCACACCGTGCCGTCCGGAGCCGTGACGAACTGCCAGCAGCTCTTGTGCGGATATGCTTTGACCGCGCCGCCTTCGGCCTTGTGCCAGTTAGCCTCGTGGCACAGTTTGCTCCTGCTGGTCACATACCACTTGCCGATGCCGACCGCGTCCTTGGTTTTATTGATCCCCTGAAAACGGCCGTCCGGCGCCCAATAGGCGTGGCCGCCGCTGTTCCAGTTCGAGGTCTTGCCCGCGTAAAGCTGCTGGATCACCTCAGGGGGTGTCGCCTTGGCCCCCTTGGGCTTGCCGCCGGCCAGAACCGTTGTTGCCGGCAGGGCCGCCAGAACGGATGCAACTACCGCCAGTTTGAGGCTGCGTTTGATGGCTGTCATTGTGAAATCCCCCTTCCCCGGGACGGGCCGCGCCGGCACGCGAAGAGAGGCCTCTGGCAGGCGCTGCCAGCTTCGGCCGGCACCCCCCCGGCGTACCTGATGCCCCTGAATGCCAGGGGCCGCCGTTACTCGTTACACACTTGCGCCTGCCAGACACGGCACCTCGGCCGAAAGGCCGGGCCGCCAAAGCAGCGTGCAAGAATCCCGGCCATGCGCCAACCTATCGAAATGGATAGGATTCAGGGGGCGACCGCTGCCGTGCGGCCCGGCCTTCCGGCCACTGTTTCAGGCCGCTGAACGCAGGCAAGGCCGGCTTGGGCGCCGGCCCGCACACGGCCCTGACAGAGCTCAGGCAGATCTGGGCAGCTGGGCGTCATCCTCCGGCCAGGCCTCGCTGCCGTCATTGAAGTCTTCCCAGCGGGTGTCATCGAGCGGCCCGCCATGCGCTGTCGGCACGGGCCGGGGCGGCTCTGCGGGAGCTGCGGCGTGGTCGTCCCAGGCCTCTGCAGCGGGCACCTGCACCGGCGCCGCACCCTGCCCCTCGCGCAGGACAAACTGCCCGACCAGCTGGTTCAGCCCCACGGTCTCGGCATTCATCGACCGGATGGCAGAGCCGGATTGCTCCACCATGGAGGCATTCTGCTGGGTCACCGAGTCCAGCTGGGAAACACCGATGTTGATCTCGTTCAGCCCCTGCGCCTGTTCAGCGGATTCGCTGGAGATGCCTGAGACCAGCTCGGCAATGTTGCTGACCTGGCTGACCACCGTGGACAGCGCCTTGCCCGCACCGTCCACCTTGTGCACCCCGTCCTCCACATGGGCGGAGCTGGCGCTGATCAGGGTCTTGATTTCACTGGCCGCCTGTGAGGAGCGCTGCGCCAGCGCCCGCACTTCGGAGGCGACAACCGCAAAGCCGCGCCCGACCTCGCCCGCGCGGGCCGCTTCCACCCCGGCGTTGAGCGCCAGCAGGTTGGTCTGGAAGGCGATGTCGTCGATCACACCGATGATCTGCGAGATTTGCTGGGAGGAGGACTCGATCGCGTTCATCGCGGTCACTGCGCCTTGCACCACCTCGCCGCTGTGTTCCACATCCCGGCGGGCGGAGTTCACCACTTCCTGCACTTCCTGGGCGTTGCGCGCCGAGGAGTTGACGCTGGCGGTCATCTGTTCCAGTGCCGCGGCGGTCTGCTCCAGGGTGGCTGCCTGGCTTTCGGTGCGCGACGACAGGTCCTCCGACGCGGATTGGATTTCACCCGACTGCCGCTGAATGCGGGCGCCGGCCTGGACCACTTCGGACATCAGCTCATTCAGCTTGTCGACGGTCTCATTGTAGTGCACCCGCAGCGCGTCGTAGTCGCCGGTGAACTGTTCGGCGATCCGGTCGCTCAGGTCGCCGTTGGACAGGCGCTGAAGACCGCTGCGCAGCCGTTCGATCACCTGCTCGCTTTCCTCGCGCAGCGCGTTCTGCTCATCCAGGGCGGAGATCACCCGGGCCGAAACCGCGTCGATGTCCTTGGCGATTTCGCCGAAATCATCGGCGCGCATCCGGTCGGCCACCTTGAGTCCCAGATCGCCTTCGGCCACCTCCCGCAGCGCCGCTCTGAGCCGCCCGATCGGGCGGACGATGTTCAGCGTCACTTTGCGGGCATTGTGCACAATCACCGCCAGCGCAGCCGCTGCAAAGCCAAGCATCAGATACAGCAGCTGGGTGTCATGAGCGCGCGCAGTTTCCGCAGTCTGTTCGACAAACGCCTTGATTTTCTTGCCCAGCGGCTCCAGCAGGCTGTCCATCGCCGCGTATTCCGCCTGCAGACCCGGCAGCGCCGCCTGAGCGGCTGCCGCATCCGTAAAGGCCAGTTTCGCAACCTTCTCTGCCGCCTCAATAAATGCCTCAGAAGCAGGGCCAAGCTCTGCCACCCGCTGGCGGATTTCATCAGTCATATCAACGTTCTGCAAGGCGGCCACGGCATCGCGCAGAGCCTGGCTGTCGCTGGCAATCCTGGCATTCAGCCCCGCCTTCTTGGCCTCCTTCCCGCCAGGCCCGACCACCAGCGCGTAGACCGCAGAGGCCTCAATCGCGTCATGCATCTTGTCGGCCATCAGCTCATGCCGGATGACATTTGTCGCGTTGATCTGCCGCTCCAGCTCCAGCTCGCTCTGCCAGAGGCTGTAGACCGCCGCGGCCGAGAGTATGACAACGGAAACGATCGAAACCGCGCCTGAAAAAATCAGCCGGGTTTTCATGGGAAGAGTTCGGAACATAACTAACACACCTTAGAGCTGTTTTCAGCGCTGACCTTTTCCGCTTAGATTTAAGTAATCCTGAAGCCGGATAAGCGCCGGCAGGATTTTTGCGGTTTTTTTTTGGTACAGCGCACACCGCTGCCGCACTGGCCTTCGCCAAGTGCCTCTGCCATAGGTGAGACAACAAGACATTTGCGTGAGAGATGCCGACATGACCCAGATCATTTCCTCCCTTTCCGAGGTCTCCAGCCGTTACAAGGCGCTGTTTGTCGACCTGTGGGGCTGCGTGCACAACGGGATCACCGCCTTTCCCGATGCAGTGGCCGCGCTGCAGGCGTACCGGGCGCAGGGCGGTGTTGTGGTGCTGGTCACCAATTCGCCGAAACCGCGCGCGGGCGTGGCGGCGCAGCTGGGGCAGTTCAACGTGCCGGAGGACGCCTATGACACCATCGCCACCAGCGGCGATTCCGCGCGGGCGGCGATGTTCACCGGGGCGGTCGGCAACAAGGTCTATTTTATGGGCGAGTGGGAGCGCGACGCGGGCTTTTTCGAGCCGCTGCATGTGATCCACGACCCGGTGGAGATCACCCGTGTGCCGCTGAAGGAGGCCGAGGGCATTGTCTGCTGCGGCCCGTTCGACCCGCATGCGGATCCGGCGGTGAACCGGCCCGATTTCCTCTATGCCAAGCAGATGGGCATGAAGCTGCTGTGCGCCAACCCCGATATCGTCGTGGACCGCGGCGAGACACGGGAGTGGTGCGCGGGCGCGCTGGCGCGGCTCTATACCGAAATGGGCGGCGAGAGCCTGTATTTCGGCAAGCCGCACCCTCCGATCTATGATCTGGCCCGCCGCCGCCTGACAGAGCTGGGGCATGACGTTCAGGATGCAGAGATCCTGGCCATCGGCGACGGCCCGCACACCGATATTGCCGGCGCCATGGGCGAAGGCATCGATTCCCTGTTCATCACCGGCGGCCTTGCAGCCAGAGAGACAAAAACATCGGTCCAGCCGGATCCCGAAGCGCTGGAAGCCTATTTGCAGAAAGAGCAGTCCGGCCCGGCCTATGCCATTGGTTTTCTGCGGTAAAACTGCCTGTCCCGCGGCTGCGCGCGGGCGTGTCATGTGACTGCCCAAACGAACCCTGCCCCCACCGGGCGGGGTTTTCTTTTGTCAGAAACCTCTTGATTTTCTGCAACTGCAAAGTAATAAAGTTGCGCAAGCGGCCATTCCGGCGCGCAAAAGTTACAACGCCAAAACGGTCACGCCATGCGATCAGGACATATGATCAGGGCCGGGCGAACGGAGGATGAGATGTTGGACAACATGCCGCGCGGAACCATCTGCATCGAAGACATCGAGATGGGCATGGTGCGCTATCTGCGCAAAGTGATCACCGATGAGGACATCGAGAAGTTCGCCCAGGTCTCGACCGACCGCAACCCGGTGCATCTGGATGACGATTACGCCCAGGACACCATTTTCGAGGGCCGCATCGCGCATGGGATGCTGACCGCCGGGCTGATCTCGGCCGTCATTGGCGAGCAGCTGCCGGGCCATGGCACCATCTACATGAGCCAGTCGCTGAAGTTCCTGGCGCCGGTGCGCCCGGGCGACCTGGTGCTGGCGGAGGTCGAGGTGACCGACATCGTGATCGACAAGCGCCGGGTCAAGCTGGACTGCCGCTGCATCGTCGACGGCAAGAAGGTGCTGGTGGGCGAGGCCATGGTGATGGCGCCGTCGCGCAAGTTCGACTGAATTTACTGTACGCAGCAGGTTCAGCCGCCGGGGGCCTTTGCCCTTGGCGGTTTTGTTTTGCTGGTCTGTTTCGTTCGTTCCGTTCGGTTCTGCGCTGAAGCCCAATTAAGGGGGCGGCGCCGCCGGGTGGAGGTGGACAGACCCCGCCGGGGGCCTGCTCGGACAGGATTTCCTGAACGACCCCCTTTTTATCAGGGCCGGTCTCCGGGTGTTGCGCAGGCAGCCCATAGATGCCTGGGCCTCGTATCATGGTTCCCGCGCGCGGGAACCATGGCGGGGGATCGCGATCAGGAGGCAGTTTGGCATTTACACGTGAGAATTGCGTGAAGGGGGCGTACGGTGGGGGCGCAACGCCCCGGTGAGGGTGGGCCATCCCGCCCGGAATCAAGGCGCGCAGCGCCGCCGGGCGAGCGCCTGCCCGCCCCACCGGGCTGGCGCTTTGGCAAGTGCAGTAGTCCCATGATGAGTTGTACGGACGTTGCAGGGATAAACTGCCATGCATAGCCGTTGCAGCGCCACCCCGCGGGCATGCGCTCGTCCTGCTCCCGCCCTCCCCCGCCACTGGCCGCTTGAACCGCCGCGCGGCTACGGGTACGGATGCGCCATGCGTATCGTCAGAGATTTTGAATTCGTTGAAGTGCAGGACCGGGGCGCCACCGTTGCCATCGGCAACTTCGACGGCGTGCATCTGGGTCATCAGTCGGTGATCAAGCTGGCCCGCAAGGCGGCGCCGGATGCGCCCTTGGGCGTGATGACGTTTGAGCCGCACCCGCGGGAGTATTTTGCGCCGGATGCGCCGCCGTTCCGGCTGATGCGCGCCGAGACCCGTGCCCACCGGCTGGAAAAGCTGGGGGTGGAGCGGCTGTATGAGCTGAACTTCAACACTGCGCTGTCGAGCCTGACCCCGGAGGAGTTTGCCCGCGACGTGATCTTTGAAGGGCTGGGGCTGGCGCATGTTGTGGTGGGCGCCGATTTCTGTTTCGGCAAGGGGCGTGCGGGCAATGCCGAAGACCTGCAGCGGTTTGGCAAACAGTACGGGTTTGGCGTGACGATTGCGCCCCTGATGGAATATTCCGAACACGCGGTGTCCTCCACCGCGATCCGCAATGCGCTGAGCGAGGGCCGGCCTGCCGATGCCAAGGAGATGCTGGGCCACTGGCACCGGATCGAAGGCGTGGTGATCGGCGGCGAGCAGCGCGGGCGGGAGCTGGGCTTCCCCACGGCAAACATGTCGATTGACGGGCTGCATCAGCCGCGGTTCGGGGTCTATGCGGTGCTGGTCGATGTGCTGGAGGGGCCGCATAAGGGCAGTTACCACGGCGCGGCCTCGATCGGGGTGCGGCCGATGTTCGGCGGCGTGGTGCCGAATATCGAGACCTATCTGTTCGATTTCTCCGGCGACCTTTATGGCGCGACTCTGTCGGTGGGGCTGGTGGAATTCCTGCGGCCTGAGCTGAAGTTCGACGGGCTGGACGCGCTGACCGCCCAGATGGATGCGGATTGCGCCCAAGCGCGCGAAATCCTGGCGGCGCTATGAGACGGCGCAAGGATGTGATCGACCGCTCCGGCCTGGGCACGCGCTTCTGGGAAAAGAAGCCGCTGGCGAAGCTCAGCCAGAAGGAATGGGAAGCGCTGTGCGACGGCTGCGGCAAATGCTGCCTGAACAAGCTGGAGGATGAGGACAGCGGCGAGGTGGCGCTGACCCGGGTGGCCTGCCGCCTGCTGGACGACAGCAGCTGCCGCTGCGCGCAATATCCGATCCGGCATCAGTTCGTGCCGGAATGCATCGTGCTGAAACCGGACAACCTGGACACCCATGCCTATTGGATGCCGGAGACCTGCGCCTACCGGCTGTTGTGGCAGGGCAAGCCGCTGCCGGAGTGGCATCCGCTGCTGACCGGCACGCCGGAAAGCGTGCATGAAGCCGGCGTTTCGGTGCGCGGCTGGACGGTGTCGGAGTTCGAGATCGCCGAAGAAGAGTGGGAAGACCACATCATCGAGGAGCCGCTGGGCTGAGCAGCCGCCGCCGGGCGGTCGGGTCGCATCAAATTTGACGCGCATCCAGCACAACCACTGGTTGCAAATCTCCGTGTTCAAGCCGAAACTGCTGCCAGCCGGTTGCGGCTGCCGCCTGTCTGGGCGGCGGCCGTAAAACCGGGCAATAAGGAGGCAGCAGAAAATGCCGTTTGAGCATGGCACCTATTTCACCGCCGCGGATGAGCGCAAGACCAGGGCCTTTCTGGCCGGTCTGGGGCTGAGCCCGCGGCAGGAAACTCAGATCCGCGCCTGGCACCGGTCCCGGCTGAGCGCGCAGCTGTCGCTGTGGTCCTCGGTCGCGGCGGCGGCCGGGATTGCGCTGGGGTATTTCCTTGCAGGGGTGTTCTGACGTTCCGGCGGCGCGGCCATTGCCGGCTTGGCAGCGGCGCGGGGCTGGAATAGGTCTGGATGCGGACAGCCGCAACAGAGCAAGGACCCCGCCCGATGCATTTCGCCTCCGACAATTCCGGCCCGGTGCCGCAGCAGATCCTTGACGCCCTGTCCGCAGCCAACCGGGGCTATGCCATGGGCTATGGGGCGGATGCTGAGATGGCCGAGGTGACGGCGCGGATCCGGGAGATCTTTGAGGCGCCGGAGGCGGCGGTTTATCTGGTCGCGACCGGCACGGCGGCCAATGTGCTGGCGCTGTCGACCCTGGCGCAGCCGTGGCAGACGGTGTTCTGCACCAAGCCTGCCCATATCAACATGGACGAATGCAACGCCCCGGAATTCTACAGCGGCGGCGCCAAGCTGACGCTGGTGACGGAAGCGGACAAGATGACCTCTGAAGGGCTGCGCGCCGCCATCGAGGGTGAGGAGACCCGCGGCGTGCACGGGCCGCAGCGGGGGCCGGTGTCGCTGACGCAGGTGACGGAGTTCGGCACCGTCTACAGCCTGGCGGAGCTGCAATCGGTCTGCGCCGCGGCCAAGGAATACGGGCTGCCGGTGCATATGGACGGCGCGCGGTTCACTAATGCGCTGGTGTCTCTGGGCTGCACGCCTGCCGAGATGACCTGGAAGGCGGGTGTGGATGCGGTGTCGTTCGGCGGCACCAAGAACGGCTGCCTGGGGGTGGAGGCGGTGATCTTCTTTGACCCGAAACACGCGCAGGAGTTTGAGTACCGCCGCAAGCGCGGCGCGCATCTTTTCTCCAAGCACCGGTATCTGTCGGCGCAGATGCTGGCCTATCTGAACGATGATCTGTGGCTGAAGAACGCCCGCGCGGCCAATGCCAAGGCGGCGCTGCTGGCCGAGGGGCTGGAAGCGGCGGGGGCGCATTTCACCCATCCGGCGCAGGCCAACATGATCTTTGCCGCCCTGCCCCGCGGCAGGCATCAGGCGCTGTTTGCCGCCGGTGCCATCTATCACCTGTGGGACGGGCTGCTGCAGGGGCCGGAGAATGAGCTGGTCACCGCGCGGTTCGTCTGCGACTGGTCGGTGCCGGACGAGGACATCCGGGCGTTCCTGTCGCTGCTTTGATCCCGGGCCCGGCGGCGGCTACTGGCGGTCCTGCGCCCAGAGCAGCGCATCCTCCAGCCGGTCGTCGCCCCAGAATATCTCCTGGCCCACGGCAAAGCTGGGGGCGCCGAAGATGCCCAGGGCCATTGCCTCCTGCGTGGCATCAGCCAGCATTTTGACGGTCGTTTCCGACTGCGCCTCTTCCAGCACACGGGCCGGATCCTGGCCAGCGGCCTCCAGGCTGGCGGAGAGGTTCGGGTCCTCCCCCGCGGGCTGGCCCGCCTCGAACCAGCAGCGGTAGGCGGCCTGGGTATATGCCTCGCCCCAGCCTTCTGCCGCGCCCAGCGCCGCGACCTGATTGGCGAGCACCAGTTCCGGCAGCGGATAGGGTGCGGGCAGCCGCACATGGAAGCCGTAGCGCTGCGCCCGGCGTTCGACGTCGCGCCACATATAGGCGGTCTTTTCCGGCTTGTCCTTGAACGGGATATTGTTTTGCACCGTCATCACGTGGCGCACGTTGAAGGGGCGCCAGCGGACCGGCACACCCGCCTGCGCCGCCGCATCCGCGATCCGCATCACGGTCAAGTAAGTGTAGGTGCTGCCGATCGAATACCAGAAATCCAGTCCGGGCATGGAAGCCTCCTGTCTGTCGTGACCTGCGGTAGAGTTTAGGGTTGGCCGGCAATTCTTCCACCTGCGCGCTCTGCGCTCCCCCTGCTGCTGCGGCCTGTTTTATGATAGGATTACGGTAGCAGCGGGTGGCAAAACCCGCGTCCTGGGGCCCTGTGCGAGCAGCATTTGCCAGCGAGGGAGGGGACATTCAAATGACACGATCCGACATTGACGGCGCGGCGCTGGAGTATGCCGCGGGCGGCGGGTTGCTGAGCCGCCGGATGCTGCTGGCCTCGGCCGCGGCGGGGACCGCTGCGGGGCTGGCGCTGCCAAAGGCGGCGCGGGCGGAGGCGAAGATACCGGAGTGGAGCAAGACCGCAGGCGCGCGGGCGCGCGGGTATGGGATGCCTGCTGCCGCTGAATCCGCGGTGCAGCGCGCCATCATCGAGCCGTGGCAGGATGTGGCGCCGGCCTTCAGCCTGTCGGGCACGCCGCACCACCGCCTGCGCGGCACCATCACCCCCAGCGGGCTGCATTTCGAGGTGCATCACGGCGGCCGTCCGGACATTGACCCGGCCCGCCACCGGCTGATGCTTCACGGGCTGGTGGAGCGCCCCTTGCATTTCAGCCTGGAGGCGCTGGAGCGCTATCCGATGGTCACTGCCACCCATTTCCTGGAATGCGCCGGCAACAGCCTGTTCAACGCAGTGATGCCGGAGCCGATGCAGGCAGGCTGCGACATGCTGCACGGTCTGCTGTCGAACACCGAATGGACCGGCATCCCTATGGCCGTGCTGATGGAGGAAGCCGGGGTCAGGCCCGAGGGCAAATGGGTGGTCGCCGCGGGCGCCGACGGGCCGAGCCTGGCGCGTTCGATCCCGATGGAGAAGCTGATGAGCGACGGGATGCTGGCACTTTACCAGAACGGCGAGCGGCTCCGGCCCGAGCAGGGCTATCCGATGCGGCTGCTGCTGCCCGGGTTCGAGGGCAACATGAACATCAAGTGGCTGACCAGCCTGTGGGTGACGGAGGCGCCGGTGCATACCAAGGATGAATCGGGGGAATACACCGAGATCCTGGCCGATGGCTCCTCAGTCCAGTTCACCTTTGCGATGGGGGTGAAGTCGTTCATCACCCATCCGTCTTCGACCATGACAATGAGCGGGCCAGGGTTTTACGAGATTTCCGGGCTGGCCTGGACCGGCGCGGGCAAGGTGGCCAAGGTCGAGGTTTCTGCCGATGGCGGTCAGAGCTGGGCCGAGGCGGCGCTGGCCGGGCCGGTGCGGCCGCAGGCGCTGACGCGGTTCAGCCTGCCCTGGCACTGGGACGGATCGCCGCTGGTGCTGATGAGCCGCGCAACCGACGAGACCGGCGCGGTGCAGCCTGCGCGCGCCGACTGGAAGGCGCGCTATCATGCGTCGAACTTCCTGCATTACAACGCCATCCAGCCCTGGCAGATCACGGCAGAAGGAGCGGTTCAGAATGTCTATCTTTAAACTCACTGCCGCCGCCCTGCTGCTGACAGCCGCCGCCGCCCGCGCCGAAGGCCCCGGGCTGGGGCAGCCCTTGGATGCGGCAGAAATTCCGTTCTATGCCACCTACGTGAAGCCCGATGGCACCGGCCTGCCCGCGGGCAGCGGCACTGCGGCAGAAGGGGCGGAGATCTATGCCGCGAAATGCGCCAGCTGCCACGGCAAGACCGGCAGCGAAGGGCCGGTGATGCCGCCGGTTGGCCCCAATGATGTCTGGGCCAAGCCCGCGGGCCGCTACTGGCCCTATGCCACCACGCTGTTTGACTACATCCGCCGGGCGATGCCGCTGGAGGCGCCGAAGTCGCTGAGCGATGACGAGGCCTATGCGCTGGCGGCCTATATCCTGGAGCGCAACGGGGTGATTGAGGCGGAGACCGCGATGACGGCAGAAACCCTGCCTGCGGTGAAAATGCCGAATCACGGCAATTTCCTGGATGTCTGGGCCAAGCAGGGGGCGAAACCCTGGTGAGGGCGGGCGGGCGTTAGAACTTGCCGTTGTCGTTCTTCCATGCGCTGCGCGGCGGGATGGCCTCAACAGTGTCCCAATGTTCCGCGATCCTGCCGTCAGCGATACGGTAGAGGTCGTAGAAACTGGTGTGCGTGCCGTTCAGCTGCCCCTCGCTGGCGCAGAGGACAAAGTTGCCCTCTGCCAGCACCCGGTGGAGATGCTGGTAGCGGATGGCGGGCGTGCCGTTCTCCGTGGCCTGCAGCGCAGACCGCAAGGCGGGCAGTCCGTCCGTCAGGTCCGGGCTGTGCTGGATGAGGTCCGCGCGGACATAGTCCGGCAGCAGGTCCAGCTGCCGCCCGATCAGCACCTGCTCCGTGAAGCGCCGCGCGAGGGCGCGGTTATCTTCGGTCTGGTCCAGGTCGGTGATTGCCGTGGCGCCGTCCTGCATCCCCCGCCCTGAGGGGTTGGGCCCGCGCAAGGCTTGGATGTTGTCCCAGTGCTCCACCGCCTGGCCGTCTTCAAACCGGAACACCTCAAACGCCGCGCGCAGGGAGGCGAAGTCGTACTCGATATGGGCAAAGGCGAAATCTCCATCCTCGAACACCCGTTTGAAATGCACCTTGGGGGAGGTTTTGGCGAGGCGGGCAAACAGCTCTGCCAGCCCCTCGCTGCCCTCATGGGTTTGCGGGTTGTGCTGGATGTACTTCGCCTCGTTGACCACGGCGGCGGCGGCGGGATCGCCGGTCTCCAGCCCCTTGAGGAGCGTTTGCAAGAGATCCTTTTTCGATGCCATCGGTGCCTCCTTCGCCATGCGGTGCGTGCTGCCCTATCCTGCCCTGCCTGCCGCGGCGGCGCAAAGGGTCAGGCCGGCTGCCAGAACCCGCGCAAGAGGTCGGCGGTTTCCTTCGGATGCGTTACCGGCAGCATGTGGCCTGCGCCGGGCACCGAGACGGCGCGGGCATCCGACAGCCGGCGGGTGAGCCCCCGGGCAATCTCTGCCATCACCGGCGGGCTGTCCGATCCGGTGACCAGCAATGCAGGCATTGTGACGGGATCCAAGGCCCCCGGCGCCAGGGTGGCGTTTTCATCCAGGTAAAGCGTGCCGTAGCTGGATGGGATCACCGGCATCGCCCGCATCATCGCGTCGCGCAGCTGCTGTGGCAGGTCGGGCCATTTCAGCTCTCCCGGTCCCCACAGGCGGTTGAAGAGCCGGGTCGTCAGCTCCAGATCGCCCGCTTCCCAGGCGGCGTCGATGGGCCGGCTGTCGGCCTCCACCGCGGCCAGCACGTCCGGGGCGTCTGCCCGGGCCACGGCAAACAGCACCGGCTCAATCAGGGTTAGGCTGCGCACCAGATGCGGGCGCGCCATTGCCATGCGCAGGGCAACGGTGGCGCCGAAGGAATGGCCAACGAGGTCCACCGGCTCTGTCAGCAGCGCCAGCCCGGCCTCCGCGTTCAGCAGCTGGTAATTGCCCTGCCCGTCCCAGTCCGGGCTGCGGCCGTGGCTCAGCATGTCGAAGGCGGTGAGGGTGATGTCCTCCGCCATCACCTCTGCCAGGCCGCGCCAGGCGCCGGAATGGGCCAGCGAGCAATGCACCGCCAGCACCTGCCGCGGGCCCTGCCCGAAGCTGCGCGAAAAGATACCGTCCAGCTGATCCGTCACGCCGCTGCCTCCGCCAGATGGGCGTCCAGATCCCCAAGCCGGTCCTGGCCCCAGAACCGGGCGCCGTCCGCCGTCACCCAGAACGGCGCGCCGAACACGCCGGCAGTGACCGCATCCTCGAGGTTTTGCGCATAGGTCTCCGCGCCGGCCAGGAGCCCGCTGTCCGCCAGCGCGGGGTCGAAGCCGGCGCCCGCGAGGCAGGCGCGGATCACCGCGTCATCCGCGATGTCCTTCTCCTCCGCCCAGCAGGCGCGCAGGATGGAATGGACCAGCTGGCCCATATCGCCGCCGCCTGCGTTTTGCGCCGCGATGATGGCATAGGAGGACGGCGCTGCGTTGGCCGGCCAATGCGCAGGTTTCAGATTGATGGGCAGGCCCAGCTTGTCCGCCTGCCGCTGCAGTTCGATCAGCCGGTATTCCTGCCGCGCCGGATGCCGTTCTGCCGGGGGTGTGCCGCCGGTGCGGGCAAACAGCGCCAGGATGTCGAGCGGCTTGCAGGTCACTTCGGCGCCGTGGCGGGCCGCAATCTGCCACGGGCGGGTCCCGGCGAGATAGGAAAATGGCGAAAGAGTGGAAAAGTAGAAATCAATTGATGCCATAGGTTGTATCTCCCGCTTAGAACTTTGCGCGACGGTAAGTGCATGATAAGCGGGGTTCAATATCACGAATCTGACACATTGCCATTGCTGCCTGGGGATAACAGCCAATGCCGACCTTGAACGAACCCAAGCTGATTGCTGGGAACGCCAACCTTCCTCTTGCCCAAGCCATTGCCCGCCGGATGAGCCTGCACCGCGGTGTTGACCAGGGGCTGGTGGACGCCCGCGTCGAGCGGTTCAATGACGGCGAGATCTTCGTCGAAGTCTATGAGAACGTCCGCGGCGAGGACATGTTCATCATCCAGCCGACCTCGAACCCGGCCAATGACAACCTGATGGAGCTGCTGATCATCGCGGACGCGCTGCGCCGGTCTTCGGCCCAGCGGATCACTGCGGTAATCCCCTATTTCGGCTATGCCCGCCAGGACCGCCGCACCAAGGCGCGCACGCCGATCTCGGCCAAGCTGGTCGCCAACATGCTGACCGGCGCAGGCGTTGAGCGGGTGCTGACCATGGACCTGCACGCCGCCCAGATCCAGGGGTTCTTCGACATTCCGGTGGACAACCTTTATGCCAGCCCGATCTTTGCGCTGGACGTCAAAGACCAGTTCAAGGACCGCATGTCCGAGATCATGGTGGTGTCCCCCGACGTCGGCGGCGTGGCCCGGGCCCGCGAGCTGGCCAAGCGCATCAACGCGCCGCTGTCCATCGTCGACAAGCGCCGCGAGAAGCCGGGTGAAGTGGCGGAGATGACCGTGATCGGCGACGTGAAGGACAAGATCTGCCTGATCGTCGACGACATGTGCGACACCGCCGGCACGCTGTGCAAGGCTGCCCAGGTGCTCTTGGACAACGGCGCCAAGGAAGTGCACGCCTATATCACCCACGGCGTGATGAGCGGCCCGGCGGTGGAACGGGTCAGCAACTCGGTGATGAAATCGCTGGTGCTGACCGACTCGATCCAGCCCACCGAAGAGGTGAAGGCCGCGCCGAATATCCGCATTGTGCCGACCGCGCCGCTGTTCACCCAGGCGATCCTGAACATCTGGCACGGCACCTCTGTGTCGTCGCTGTTCGAGGACAAGACGCTGGTGCCGATCTACGAGAACCTCTACTCGAACGGCGGCTGAGGCGGCTGTTTTCCGGAAGTTGCAAAGCCCCGCCACTGAGCGGGGCTTTTTCGTTTCAGGCGGCGGAGCGGCGGCGGGCGGTGCGCAGGGCCGCGGCCAGCGCGGCGGCCGCCATCAGCGCCAGCAGCGACGCAGCAGCACCGAACGCCCCGCCGTATCCCCACTGTGTGATGGCGGGCGTGCTGGCAAAGGGCGACAGGAACTGGCCGCAGAACACCGAGGCCGTAAGGATGGCCCCCGCCGTGCCGCGCCGCCTGGCTGGGGCCAGGGCCAGGGCAATGGCAACAAAGCCAGGGGACACCGTGGCGTATCCGGTGCCAACGGCCATCGCCCCGGCCAGGGACAGGACTGGGCTGCCCTCTTGCGCCAGCACCGCAAAGCCAATTGCCAGCGCGCTGTAGCCGGCGGCGAAAACGGCAGCATGGGGCAGCGCGCCTTTGAACCGGGCATAAAGCAGCGCGGTGAGGCCGCCGCAGAGCGACAGCAGGCCCAGCCCGGCCCCGGTCATCAGCGCGCTGTTCAGCCCTTGTCCGGCGAAGAAGAAGGGCAGCTGGGTCGGCATCATGAAGAACAGGCCGTTGGTCAGCATTTGCAGGGCCGAGACGGCAACGACCAGAACCAGCCAGGCGGGGTGGCCCGGTGCCTCTGCCTGCCCTGCCCCGCTGCCGCTGCGCCCGGGTTCGGGGGCATGGCGCCAGACGGTGTACAGGCACAGGACGGCGAGCCCGTAGATCAGGAACGGCAGCCGCGGCGACAGGGTGGCGGCCAGCCCGGCCAGGCCGATGAACACCAGCCCGCCGAAATTGCGGGCGGAGATCTGCAGGCCCGTCAGCGCCTGGCGCCGGGCGCCAGTAAAGTAGTCGCCGATCAGCGCGGTCTGCGCCGTCATGATCAGCGCCACCGCAATGCCGAGGCCGAAGCGGCTGGCCAGCATCAGCTGCAGGCCCGGCAGGTAATACCCCGCCGTGCCGCACAGGATGAACAGCCAGACCCCCGCCAGCAGCACGCCGCGGCGCCCGGCGCGGTCGGTCAGCCAGCCCGCCAGCGGCGCGGTCAGCATCACCCCCAGCGAGGGCGCTGTGACCAGCAGCCGCACCAGAAAGCCCGCATCGGGCACATCCGCAAATTCCTGCTCCAGCCCGGCCAGCGCCGGGCTGATGGTGGCGTTCGCCATCACCGTGAGGCTGGCTGCCATCAGCAGCGCGATGGCCCTGGGCTGCTGCCAAACCGCAGTGTCGTGCGTATTCATCGGGGATTTTCCTTGTTCAAACTGTTCGAGGCTGGCAGCCTGCCAATTCAAGCCAGCTTGAGGTCAAGGATGAAACTTCTGGATATTGGCGAGGTCGCGGAGCGCTCCGGCACCGCGGCGTCCGCCTTGCGGTATTATGAGGAGATCGGGCTGATCAGCTCAGCCGGGCGCAAGGGGCTGCGGCGGCAGTTCGGGCCGGAAACGCTGCTGCAGCTGTCGCTGATCACGCTGGGCAAGGCGGCGGGATTTTCGCTGCAGGAGATTGCGGGCATGCTTGGCAAGGACGGCCGGCCGGATCTGCCGCGGGACCAGCTGCATGCCCGCGCGGATGCGCTGGAGGCGCAGATCCGCGAGCTGTCCGCGCTGAAGGACGCGCTGCGCCACATGGCGGAGTGCCCGGCCCCCAGCCATCTGGAGTGCCCGAAGTTTCAGAAGCTTTTGCAGGCCGGGAGCCTTACGGCAAAGGTTTAATCGACGTCCCAGTCATCGGCGTGGGGCAGCTCGCCGATTGCCATCCAGGCGGCGCGCAGCCGGGCGGCGCGGCTGTCGGCCCAGGTGCGGAAGACGACCTCAAACCCCTCGCAGGTGATGTTTTCCGCCACCAGCTCTGCCCGGATGGCTGCGGAGGTGTCCATATCCCACAACGATACCGACACCTGGACCGCGGGCGGGCGGGCAAAAGCCGCGGAAAACTGCACCGCCCGGCGCCGCTCGCGCGGGCCGGAGCCGGTCCACATTTCGCCGCCGTCCTCGAAATCCGAGAACACCCCGACATCGCCCTGATCGACCCCTGTGCGGGGGTTGCGCAGTCTTTTCATTCCGTTTCCCAAGCGCTTAGCCCGACGTTCAGTTTATGCCATACCGCAGGAATTGCCAGCAATCAGCAGGAATGACACTGCGGCGGCTGGGATTGCGCGGGGCTGTTGCGCATCCAGCCGCCCGCTCTCCCTGCAGGTATCAGGGTGTTTTCGGGGAGAATTCCCCTCTCGCGCCAAACTCTCCCCCTTAGGGGAATTCCGCCCCTTTTGTCGCAAAACACGACCATTCCGGCGCGCAGGCAGCGAGTCCGGGGCGGCGTTGTCTGGTGTGTATCCGCATCCGCCTCGCACAGGCGATCTGACTCAAGGGAGGAGAAACCCGTGTCATCAAATGATCCGACTATCACCAAACCCGGCCTCGGGATGGCGCTGCTGCCCATCGTGCTGACGCTGGCCGTTCTGGGCGTCCAGCTGTTCTATTTCGGGGACTTCACCCCGCATATCCCGCTGGCCATCGGCATTGCCATTACCGCCTTGGTGGGGCTGCAGCTGGGCCACAAGTGGGACAATATCGAAGAAGGCGTGTTCCACGTCATCAATATCTCGCTGCCGTCGGTGTCGATCCTGATCACCGTGGGCATGATTGTCGGCATCTGGATTGCCAGCGGCACGGTGCCGACGCTGATCTATTATGGCCTCAAGATCCTGTCACCGGAGCTGTTCCTGGCCGCGGGCATGGTGCTGTGCTCGATCGTGTCGGTGTCGCTGGGCACCTCCTGGGGCACCGTGGGCACCGTCGGCCTGGCGCTGATGGGGATCGGCGCGGGGTTTGGCATTCCGATGTACTGGACCGCGGGCGCCGTGGTTTCCGGCGCCTTCTTTGGCGACAAGATCTCGCCCCTGTCGGACACCACCAACCTGGCGCCCGCGGTCACCGGCACCAACCTGTTCGACCACATCCGCAACATGCTGCCGACCACCGTGCCGTCGATGCTGATTGCGCTGGTGATCTACCTGATTGTGGGCTTCACCCTGATCGACACCTCCCAAGTGTCGTTCGAGCGGATCGACGCCATCACGGCGGCGCTGGACGAGGCTTTCTGGATTTCGCCGCTGATGCTGCTGCCGGCGCTGCTGGTCATTTTCCTGGCCGTGAAAAAGCAGCCGCCGATTCCGTCGCTGTTTGCCGGGGCTGTTGTCGGCGGCATCATGGCGATGGCGTTCCAGGGCGCGGGGCTGCATGAGACCTTCACCTTTGCCAACAGCGGCTATTCCATCGACACCGGCGTGGCGGAGATCGACCCGCTGCTGAACCGCGGCGGCATCCAGTCGATGATGTGGACCATTTCGCTGGTGCTTCTGGCGCTGGGGTTCGGCGGCGCGCTGGAGCGCACCGGATGTTTGCAGGCGATCATCGAGGTGATTATCGCGCGGGTAAAAAGCTTTGCCGGCATCCAGACCTCGGCGATCCTGACGTCTGTGGCGACCAACACCGTGGCGGGCGATCCGTACCTGTCCATCGCCCTGCCCGGCCGAATGTATGCGCCGGTTTACCGCGGCATGAAGTACTCGCCGCTGAACCTTTCGCGCGCCATTGAGGAAGGCGGCACGCTGGTGTCGCCGCTGATCCCCTGGAACGCGGGCGGTGCCTTTGTGATCTCGGCGCTGGCGCTGGGGATTGCCGACGGCAACTTTGAGAACCTGCTGTACATCCCGCTGGCCTTTGCCTGCTGGCTGTCGCCGCTCATTGGCATCTTCTATGCGATGACCGGGCTGTTCTCGCCCAAAGCCAGCGAAGAGGAGATCACCGCCTGGGAAGACAGCGGTGAGCCGGTGGCCGAGCTGACCGCCTGACCGCGCCGCGCGCCGGAGCCTCCCCTCCGGCGCGCATTTCAAAGTGAACACCCCATCTGTTAGGTTAATGATATGACGCTCCGCAGCTTTGTCCCGAAGGGTGCGGCCAGTTTCCGGGTTGATTACGACGGGCCGCCCAAAGACATCTACTTTCTGCTTCTGCCGAAGCTGACCATGCTGGCGTTCAGCGCCGCGGTGGAACCCTTGCGGATCGCCAACCAGGTCACTGGCAAGGAGCTGTACCGCTGGTTCCTGATCAGCGAGGACGGCGCGCCGGTGCCCTGCTCCAATGGTATTGAAATCAACACCGGCCTGGCGCTGGAGGACCTGCCCCGCGGCAGCTTTGCCTTTGTCTGCTCCGGCATTGAACCGTCGGACAGCACCAGTCCCAGGACGCTTGCCTGGATCCGGCGGCAGAATGCGCATGGCAGCCGGTTTGGCGGCATCTGCACCGGTGCCTTTGCCCTGGCCCAGGCTGGCATCCTGCAGGATCAGCGCTTTACCCTGCATTGGGAGAACCAGCCCTCGTTCTCTGAGTACTTTCCGGGGCTGGAGCCGACCGCGAACCTGTATGAGATCGACAACGGGCTGATGACCTGCGGCGGCGGCAATGCGGCCACCGACATGATGCTGGAAATGATCGAGACCGACCACGGAAAGGATCTGGCGGTGATCGTGTCGGACATGTGCATCCACTTCCGCTCCAACAACCGGGAGGCGCTGCAGAAGTCGGCCTATTCCGTGGCGCTCAGCAGCCGCAACCAGCATCTGATCAACGCGATGCAGTTCATGCATGACACCATCGAGGAGCCGGTGGAGATCGGCGTGGTGGCGGAGCATGCGCAGATCTCGCGCCGGCAGCTGGAGCGGCTGTTCCAGCGCTATGCCGGCACTTCGCCGGTGCAGTTCTATATCGAGCTGCGGGTGGGCCGGGCGCTGGCGTTGCTGAATGAGACCAATATGACGGTGGCAGAGATTTCTGCCGCCACCGGGTTCAGCAGCGCCACCCAGCTGTCGATCCGCTTCAAAAAGCGCTACGGCCAGTCGCCCGCGTCCTTCCGCAAGAGCTGGGCAGAGAAAGCGGCCAGGGAGTAATCCCGGCGGCGGGCTATTTCTCCTCGCAGGCGAGCGCCGCGCTGAGCTCCGAGATCTTCTCAAGCCGGGCTGAGATCCGGTCCTGGAACTGGCCCAGCTCGTCGATGATCGAGTTCAGCGATTCCCCCACGTGGCCCAGCCGCGCGCATTCGATTTTGCACAGCACCCGGGTGGTGGTCAGCGCCATGAAGTGCCGGTGCAGGGTCAGGCAGGCCTTTTGAATGCGGCCGGCCTCGAACCGGACGTCCTGCAGGCTGGCCCGGGCCTTGGTGAACTGGGTTTGCGTCAGCTCCGACAGGATGGCCTGCTCGCGGGCGATGTCGGTGGAGGCACTGCCGTCTTCCTGATCCAGCTGATGGCCGCATTCGGTAAGAATGCGCGCCAGGCCTTCGACAAAGATCGCTGCCGTCACGGTGCCCCTGATGGCCCGGAAATTGCTGTTCTTGCCCCAGACATGGGCCTCGAACCAGCTCGACATCTCACGCGACATGGAACTGTAGTTCTGGGACAGGACGGTGACCGGCCCGCCCGCGGGTTCGATCCGCGAGGCGATCACCCGCAGGTTATGGGGGATGGTGCGCATGGATTCGAACTCCTGCACCAGCGCCTCAGTCTCCTGCACCAGCTGTTCGGCGGTGGAGAACATGGCGCGGCGTTCCGCCAGCCGCGCCTCTGCCGGGCGCTGCAGCCCGGCGTCGCGCGCCAGCAGCTCCTCCGCCAGGGCGTGGCCCGCGAAATCGCTGTAAGTGGCAAAGCCAAGCTCCCGCAGGCGGTCCAGCAGGCGCGCGGCGCTGTCCTCGGGGCTCAGTCCTTCGGCCTGTTCCGCCTGGCGCAGCCGGCTGTATTCCTTTTCAACTGTCCGCAGCAGCGGGCTGGTCGGCTTGATCCGCGCCGACAGGTAACCGCCGTCGCAGGGGGTGACGATGGCGAAGACCCAGTAGAAGCTGCCGTCGCTGGCGCGGTTCTTGACATAGGCGCCAACGGTGCCGCCGCCCTTGATCGTGTCCCACAACAGCTGGAACACCGCGCGGGGCATGTCCGGATGGCGGATAATCTTGTGCGGCGCGCCCAGCAGCTCTTCCAGCGGGTATTTGGCGACCCGGCTGAACACCGCGTTGCCGGCCCGGATGACGCCGCGGTCATCGGTCCGCGAAAAGAACACTTCGTCCAAGGCAAAATGAGCCTCTTTGCCCGTGGTCTGAGCAGTCAGCGTGCGGTCTTCAAAGGACACGTTTCAGTTCCTGTCAGTGATTGTTTTATGCTGGCTTATGTGTACCGGGCAGTGCTTTTCAAATTGCTAATGAGGCACGCGCCGCTCAGATTTTCCGGCAGCGCCGGAGCCGGCAGCTAAGCCGCTGCCGGCACGCGCCGGATCAGGCAGCGGCGCCCTGTGCCTGCGCCCCGCCGGTGCTCCGCAGCGCGGCGCTGCTGTCCTGCAGCGTCACGCCCAGGCTGTCCAGCAGCGGCAGGCGGCGGGCGGCGAAATTGCCGGCCCGGGCGCGCAGCAGGGCAAGGTTCTCTTCCTCGGTTTCCAGCACCCGCCCCTCATGCTGCAGGCGCTGGCCCTGCGGCGCCAGGATACGCCAGGCCAGCCCGGCCCAGTCCGCCGGGGTTTCCAGCCCCTCGCCGCGGGCCATCAGGAACAGCTGCTCAAGCCGGTCAAACTCCACCCCGCCGCCGGTGACAGGCGAGGCAAGAAAGCGCAGCGCCTCGCTGTCCTCAGCCCGCTTGCAAACGGCCAGGTTGAAGGCACGGCAGGCGGCAGCGCGTTTGTCCAGCCCCTCGGGCGGCAGGCAGGGTGCGATGCAGCCGGTGCCTGCCAGCGCTGTCAGCATCAGGGTGATGCTGCCCCAGTCCATGGTTCCGAACACGCCCTGATCCAGCAGGCTGCGCACCGTTTCGGGGCCTTTGGCCAGCGCCTTCAGCACCGGCCCGTACTGCGCCTGCTCCAGCGGCAGGTCCTTGCCGCGGTGATTGAACCTGAGCGCGCCGCCGCTGTAGGAGCGGGTCAGCGCAAACGGCGTTGCAAACCAGGCGCCGATTTCGCCGCGCGGGGTATGGGCCAGCTTGCCCTTCACAAAGATGTCGGTGCGGAAATGCTCGTTCATCAGCACGTCCCGCAGGCCCTCGCGGCGGTCCGGGTCCGGCTCAGCCTCCAGCAGCGCCTGCTGCTGCGGCGTGAAGCGGATGCTGTCGATATTGTCGAGCGGATGCGCCGAACCGGCAAAGTTCAGCTTGGCGCCCGCCAGTTCAGCGGCCAGATCCTCGAAGTGGAACGGCGTCCAGTCCTTGTTGAAATACTCATGCGCCAGATAGTTGGCGGGCATCGCCTCCATGTGCTTGAGCCGCTTGGCAGCGGCGGGGTTGCTGGCAAAGAAGCCTGCACCGGCCGCGCTCAGCTGGCGGGCGAAGTCCATGGCATCCTGGATCCGCTTGGTCAGCGGGCCGCTGCCCTGCTCTGCCCGGCCGGCCAGCAGGCGGCGCAGCGGCATCGCAGCGGCCCAGCCCGGCTGCGCGTTGCTGCTGACATAGACCAGCCCGCCCGGCCGCAGCCGCTCAGAGATGAAGCGGACGATATGCTGGCGGTTTTCGGCGGAGACCCAGCTGTAGACCCCGTGCAGCGCGATGATGTCAAAGCTGTCCGGCAGGTCCGGCGCCTGGCCGAAATCCGCGAAGCTGCGTTCGTGGAAATGGACGTTCTCCAGCCCGGCCTCCTGCGCCAGTTCGCGGGCGCCGGCGATATGCGCCGGGCTGAAGTCCATGGCGTGAAAAGAAATATGCGGGTTCGCGGCCGCCAGCAGGTTGGCCGAGAAGCCCTGGCCGCAGCCCAGCTCGCAATAGCTGAGCCTGTCCTTGCCGAGTCCATGCCTGTGGCCCTGGCGCATGGCGGCGAATTCCAGCAGGGCGGGCGTCAGCTGGCTGTGGAAATCATAGGTGTAGTCGATGCCGGCGACATATCCGGAAGTCCAATCGGTCACGGGGAATCCTGCTGGTTGGGTAAACGTCATGCAGGGCAATTTCGGAAAATTTGGTGAGAATTGGGTTAAGAGCGGAAGAATTAGCGTGGTGAGCAAGAGAAAGCGTGGAGAAGGGAAGAAGCGCCATTTGACGCTGCCGGCACACCCAGCACTTCAACGCGAGCCAAAGTCTTGTTTGAGCCCATGCACTAAATCGCTCCGCGATAGGGGTTCTGTGTGGCAGGCGTCGCGCTGAACCGGGATTTGTTTCGCGGTTTTCGATGTCGGGTGTGTGCTGTTGGTCGAGGTGATTTTACCTCGATTGACAGAGGGTTTTGCCATGACCATTCAGCATCCTACACCGACGACACCGCTTCGTGGCCGCATGATCGCGGATATGTCCGCACGCAATCTCGGACCTGCGTCGCAGACCAGCCACCT
>NZ_JBQKUH010000045.1:0-36745 GCF_054968485.1 Leisingera sp. G5_S3_59_S7 | reverse complement strand
GCCGCACCGCTGGTGCGGCGCCATGCCCAACGGGAGCGGTGCATTTCAATGCACCGGCGACGGGCGGGAGCCTTTGCCCTTTGCGGAGTCTCCGGTGCCTAAGCCTGGCCTGTCAGCGTCTTGCCGCGGCGGTCGTGGCGCAGTGCGGCGTAGAGCACATGGGTGCGCCAGCGGCCATTGATCTGCAGGTAGGACTGGGCGACGCCCTCGTATTTGAAGCCGGACTTCTCCAACAGCCCGCGGGAGGCCTGGTTTTCCGGCAGGCAGGCAGCCTCGATCCGGGACAGGTCCAGCTTGGTGAACGCGTGATGCACCACCGCGCCGATCGCCTCGCGCATGTAGCCCAGGCGGGCAAAGGGCTGTCCGGTCCAATAGCCCAGCGTGCCGGCCTGGGCCGGGCCCCGGCGGATATTATCCAGCGTGATCGCCCCCACCAGAACCTGATCCGACCGGCGGATCAGGAACAGCGGCATGGCTGAGCCCGAGGATACCGAGCGGCGCGCCCAATAGACCCGGTTGGTAAAGCTCTTGCGGCTGAGGTGATCCGCCGCCCAGCTGGGCTCCCACGGGGTGAGATAGGCTTGGCTTTGCAGCCTGAGCGCCGCCCAGCCGTGAAAATCCGCATGCACCGGCGGCCTGAGAGTCAGGCGTTCGGTTTCAATGCGGACCTTGCGGCGGGTGAGCAGCATCAGGCGGCGCGCCTCTCCTGCAGCCTCTCAAGCGCCGGGGCATCCGCCACCGGGCCATACAGCGCCAGCGCCGCCGGGGCCGTCACGGCCATGGTCTCGGCCAGCGCCCGCACATCCTTGGTGGTCACCGCGTCGATCCGTTCGACAGTGCGCTCCAGCGACGGCACCTTGTCCCAGATCTGCACCAGCCGCGCCAGCCGCTCCGCCCGGTTAGAGGGGCTTTCCAGCCCCATCAGCATTCCTGCCTTCATCTGCGCGCGGGCGCGTTCCACTTCAGCGTCGCTCATGTCGTCCGCAGCGCGTTTCATCTCGTCTATGGTGATGCCCGCAAGCTCTGCCAGCTGCTCCCCGGACGTGCCGGCATAAACCGTCATTGAACCGGTATCGGCATATGAGCCCGCCTGGGAGAAGATGGTGTAGCAGAGGCCGCGTTTTTCGCGCACTTCCTGAAACAGCCGCGAGGACATGCCCCCGCCGAGCGCGCTGGCGTAGATCTGCGCAGTGTACATCGACTGGTCGCGGTAGCCCGGCCCCTCAAGCGCCAGCGCAAAATGCGCCTGCTCAAGATCCTTGATCTGCCGCGCCTCGCCGCCGGTGAAGGTGGCGCCTTCCGCGGTAAGACTGGTCTTGGCCTCCATGTGGCCGAACAGCCGGTCAGCGAGTTTAACCAAGGCGTCATGGTCCACACCGCCGGCCGCCGCCAGGATCATCTGGCCAGGACCGTAGTGTTCCTCGACAAACCCCTGCAAATCGGCGCGGGAGAAACTGCGGACTCGCTCCTCCGGCCCCAAGATAGTGCGGCCCAAAGGCTGGCCGCGGTAGCTCTCTTCCTGCAGCCAGTCAAAGATCACATCATCCGGCGTGTCCAGCGACTGGCCGATCTCTTGCAGGATCACCCCGCGCTCGACCTCGATCTCGCGCGTGTCAAAAACCGGGTTCAGCAGGATGTCCCCGATCACATCCACTGCCAGCGGCACGTCGTCCTTGAGCACACGGGCGTAATAGGCCGTCACCTCGCGCGAGGTGTAGGCGTTGATGTAGCCGCCGACATCCTCAATCTCCTCGGCGATCTGCAGGGCCGAACGGGTTTTGGTTCCCTTAAACGCCATGTGCTCCAGGAAATGGGCAATGCCGTTCTGCTCAAGCCGCTCGTGGCGGCCGCCGGCAGTGACCCAGATCCCGACCGCCGCGGATTCCAGTCCCGGCATATGCTCGGACACGATGCGGAACCCGTTGGCGAGTGTGTGCTGCTGAACTGTCAATTCGCGATGTTCTTTCTGATATGATCCTCGAGGGCAGCCAGATCGTTGGCGATCCGGGTCACCCGTTCCGGCCTCTCATACAGGTCCGCCATGCGCGGGGGAAGAGGCGGATGAATGCCGCTGGCGTCTTCGACGGCCGCCGGGAATTTCGCCGGGTGCGCCGTGGCCAGGGTGATCATCGGCACATCTGCCTTGCGGTGCTCATTGGCGACCTTCACGGCCACTGCGCCATGCGGGCAGATCAGCTCGCCCGAGGAGGCCAGCTCGGACTTGATGGTAGCGAGGGTTTCTTCCTCGGAGGTGCGTCCGGACTCATAATTCTCGGCCAGCGCCTGCATCGCGCCTTGGGAGACATCAAAGCCGCCGTTCTTCAGCTCATCCATCAAGAGGGCCACTGCCTTGCTGTCCTGGCCATAGGCATAGAACAATGCGCGCTCGAAGTTCGAAGACACCTGAATGTCCATCGAAGGGCTGATCGAGGGCTGGGTTTCGCCCTTGTAGTAGCCCTGCCCCGACAGGCAGCGATGCAGGATGTCGTTCTGATTGGTGGCGACCACCAGCTGGTCAATCGGCAAGCCCATCTGCTTGGCGATGAAGCCTGCAAAGATGTCGCCGAAGTTGCCGGTGGGCACAGTGAAGCTCACCTTGCGCTGCGGCGCGCCAAGGCTGACGGCGGAGGAGAAGTAATAGACCACCTGCGCCAGCACCCGGGCGATATTGATCGAGTTCACGCCGGCCAGTTTCACGCTGTCGCGGAAATCGAAGTCGTTGAACATATCCTTGACGCGCGCCTGGCAGTCATCAAAGTCGCCATCGACGGCCAGCGCATGGACATTGGCGTCCTGCGGCGTGGTCATCTGGCGGCGCTGCACCTCAGAGACGCGGCCATGCGGGTAGAGGATGAAGACATCCACGTTGCTCAGGCCCCGGAAGGCCTCCATCGCCGCCGAGCCGGTATCGCCGGAGGTGGCGCCTGCGATGGTCACCCGGTCGCCCCGGCGCTCCAGCGCGGTCTGGAACAGCTGGCCGATCAGCTGCATCGCGAAGTCCTTGAACGCCAGCGTCGGGCCGTGGAACAGCTCCAGCAGGAAATGGTTCGGCGCCAGCTGCTTCAGCGGTGCGCGGGCAGCGTGACCGAAGCTCTCGTAGGCGCGGGCAATGATGGCGCGGAATTCCTCATCGGTGAAGCAATCGCCAAGGAACGGGCGCATGACGCGAAAGGCGGTTTCCTCGTAAGACAGCCCCGCCAGCGCCGCGATCTCGTCGTGGGACATCTGCGGAATTTCCGCGGGCACATAAAGCCCGCCGTCGCGGGCCAGGCCCGTCAGCATCGCGTCTTCAAAGGTCAGCTCGGGCGCTTGGCCCCGGGTCGAGATATATTTCATCGCCTTCAGCTCTTCGGGTTGGGGCGGCTGCGCCGCAGAAAATAGATGGTCATCGCCGCCCAGATAAAGGCCAGCGAAAACCAGGTGATCGCATATTGCAAGTGGTCATTGGGGATGCCGGATGCCGAAACCGGCACCGGGCGCAGGGCCGCCTCTCCCTCAGGATTGGCGCGCAGGACGATCATCACAGCTTCGGTGCCGAGGTGGTCGGCCATGCGGTCCGCGTCCCTGGCATACCAGATGTTACCGGCCAGATCGGGCGCCGGCGTGTAGCTGTCGGTTTCCTGCGGCCAGTGAATGTTGCCTTCGATGACTGCCGGGCCGGTCAGGCGCGCGGCCTGCTTGTCCTTGACCGGGACAAAGCCGCGGTCGATCAGAACCCGGCGGCCGTCCTCCAGGCCAAACGGAGAGATCACCCGGTAGCCGGGGCCAACGCCCTTGATCGAGGTGAGGACATGCAGTTCCTGCGGGCCGATTACACCCTGCAGGCGCACGGGGCGGTATTTGTCGGTTTCAGGGTCCAGCGGCGCGGGCAGACCAGCGGCGGCATCACCGGCGATGCGTTCCTCGATAGTGTCGAGGATGCCTTCCTTCCAGGCCTTGCGCTGCAGCTGCCAGGTTCCAAGCCCGATCAGCACGGCCAGGCCCGCGCCGCTGATGATCAACAGGAAGATGACACGCCGCATCTGTGCCGCTCCGTTTCAAAACCAAGGGCGCGCAAGGTGTCCCTTGCGCGCCCTGTGTGTGACTTCATGACTGCGGATAATCAACCGCAAACATGTAACCGTTACAAACAGCCCGTTACAGGCCGCCCTTTACAGCCCGGAGGTGCCCCAGATGTAGACAGCCACGAACAGGAACAGCCAGACAACGTCCACGAAGTGCCAGTACCAGGCAGCGGCCTCGAAGCCGACGTGCTGCTCCGGGGTGAAGTCGCCCTTCATCGCGCGGATCAGGCAGACGGTCAGGAAGATGGTGCCGATTATCACGTGGAAGCCGTGGAAACCGGTTGCCATGAAGAAGTTCGAGTAGAACTCGTCACCGCCGAACTTCCAGCCTTCGTGCAGCAAGTGCGCATATTCGTAGCCCTGCAGGAAGGTGAAGGCGACGCCAAAGGCGATACCGATGGCCAGGCCCTGGATCAGCGCCTTGCGGTCGTTGTTGTGAACCAGCGCGTGGTGCGCCCAGGTCACGGCACAGCCCGACAGCAGCAGGATCAGGGTGTTGATCAGCGGCAGGTGGAACGGGTCGACCGGGTAGATTTCCGGCGCCACGTATTCAGTGCCGATGTAAGTCTCCATCGGGTACATGGCATGTTTGAAGAACGACCAGAACCAGGCGAAGAAGAACATCACCTCGGACATCACAAACAGGATGAAGCCGTAACGCAGGCCGATGCGCACGACGGGGGTGTGGTCGCCCTGGCGGCTTTCGGCCACCACTTCGGACCACCAGGCAAAGGCGGAGTACAGAACCGCGACGAAGCCGATCCAGAAGGCCCAGGCAGTGATGCCCTTCATCCAGAACACTGCGCCAACCAGCATGACGAAAGTGCCCACAGAGGCGGCCAGCGGCCAGATCGACGGCGGCAGAATGTGATAATCGTGATTTTTAGCGTGCGCCATTTAAGTGTCCCTCACCTAGCGGCCTAGTTCGTGGTTGAGCCTGCCCCGGTGTTATCCCCGGTTTCGAGCGCTGCATAGCCCTCGGGCAGATCGATTTCATGGAACGTGTACGAAAGCGTGATCGTATGCACGTATTTTGCATCCCGGTCGTCAATGATTTCGGGATCCACATAGAAGGTCACGGGCATCTGCACCCGCTCCCCCGGCTGAAGCACCTGCTCAGTAAAGCAGAAGCAGTCGATTTTCGAAAAGAACCCGCCGGCCTGATAGGGCGTGACATTGTAGGACGCCTGCCCCGCCACCGGGCGGTCGGTCGGGTTGTACGCCTCATAGAACGCCAGGCCGGTTTCGCCGAGGCGGACTTCCATCTCGCGCTGGACCGGCTTGAACTCCCACGGCATTCCGCGCTGCTTGGATCCGTCGAAACGCACCTTGATGGTCTGGTCCAGAATTGTGTCCGAACCGGCGCTGGCCACGCCGGTGACGCCGCCAAAGCCGGTGACCCGGCAGAACCAGTCGTAAAACGGCACCGACGCCCAGGACAGGCCGCCCATCAGGACAACCACGCCCACAAGCTGGAGAACGGTTTTCCGGGGACCTTGCAGCGCCATCAGTTCTGCTCCGCCTGGGTATCAGGAAAGGAGAAGCCGTTGGAGGTGACCTTGACCATGGTCAGGGCCAGGATCAGCACCACAAAGGCGGCCAGCAGGATGCCCACGCCCATGTTGCGGCCGGATCGGCGTTTGTGGATTTCATGTTCCTTGCGCAGCGCCATATTACCAGCCTCCCAGCCCGTAGGGCTTCAGCAGCGCCTCGGCCAGGATCGCGCCGAAGTGCAGAAACAGGTAGAGCAGCGACAGTTTGAAGAAGCTGCGCTCCACCTTGAAATTGTCTGCTTCGGAATCGTCCTCGTCGCGGCGGGAAATCTTCCAGGCGCCATGCAGGAACAGCGCGTTCATCACCAGCGCTGCGGCCAGGTACAGCGGCCCGCCGATGCCGGAGAATGCGGTGCCAACGGCCAGCAGCGCCAGCAGCACGGTGTAAACCAGGATATGCACGCGGGTGGCGCGGCGGCCGTGGGTCACGGTCAGCATCGGCACGCCTGCGTCGTCATAATCGGAGCGCATGAACAGCGCCAGCGCCCAGAAATGCGGCGGCGTCCACATGAAGGTCAGCAGGAACATCAGCCAGGGCTCAACCGACATGGTGCCGGTGGCGGCGATCCAGCCGATCACCGGCGGGAAGGCCCCCGCTGCGCCGCCGATCACGATGTTCTGCGGCGTCGCGCGCTTCAGCCACATGGTGTAGACCACCACGTAAAAGAAGATGGTGAAGGCCAGAAACGCACCGGCAAAGACATTGGCCGCCAGCGCCAGCATGATCACCGACAGGCCCGACAGCGCCAGACCCAGCGCCAGCGCCTCGCCCGGCTCGACCTTGCCGGCCGGAATCGGGCGGGACTTGGTGCGTTTCATTACCTTGTCGATGTCCGCATCCCACCACATGTTCAGCGCGCCGGAGGCGCCACCGCCGATGGCGATGAACAGGATGGCGCTGAAGCCGATTACAGGATGCACGCCGGCAGGCGCGGCCAGCAGCCCGACCAGAGCGGTGAACACCACCAGCGACATGACACGGGGTTTCAGCAGGGCGAAATAGTCGCCAAAGCTGGCCTCGTCCTCATATGCCCGGCTTGCGTTGATGCTTGCGTCGCTCATCTTGGGTCCTTTGGCGGCAACAGGTGCGCATCGCTGCGCACCCTGGTCTTTTCACTGCGGCAGATGGGGCGGCATGCGCCCCGCCTTCCAGCTATCAGTTGGAAGCGACCTGGTAGGCCTGCGGGATGCCCGCGTACTCTTCCTTGGCGCCTTCCAGCCAGGCGTCATACTCTTCCTGGGTCACGACCTTGACGGTGATCGGCATGTAGGCGTGGTCCTTGCCGCACAGCTCGGAGCACTGGCCGAAGTAGATGCCTTCCTTGCCTTCGTCGACCTTGAACCACAGCTGTGCCAGGCGGCCCGGAACGCCGTCCTGCTTCACGCCGAAGGCCGGGATGGTCCAGGAGTGGATCACGTCCGCCGCGGTCACGTTCATCACGATGGTCTTGCCCGAGGGCACGACAACGGCGGTGTCGGTGGCAAGCAGGTACTCGTCCTCGGCATAGCCGTTTGCGGCCAGCTGGTCCTTGGGCAGCAGGAAGCTTTCGAAGCCGAACTCGTGGTCGGTGTACTCATAGCCCCAGTACCACTGGTAGCCGGTCACCTTGATGTTGATGTCGCCCTCGGGGATCTCCTGCTGGGCAAACAGCTGCGGCAGCGAGAAAGAACCGATGAACACCAGCACCAGGATCGGCACCACGGTCCAGGCGATCTCGATCGGGGTATGGTGGGTGAACTTGGCCGGGGTCGGGTTGGCGCGGCGGTTGAACCGCAGGATCGCCCACAGCAGCAGGCCCGCGACGAACACGCAGATGACGGTGATGATCACCAGGATCATGTAGTCCAGGCGCTGCAGGCCTTCTGCCAGCGAGGTCGCCGCCGGCTGAAAGTTCAGCCCGCCGTCAACCGGCTTACCAATGGTTTCCAGGCCTTCTTGCGCCATTGCTGGAAGGCTCGAAAGGCCGGCAAAAAGGCCCGAAAGCATCAAAGCGTTTTTCATGTTCTGTCCTGATCGGTTGATCGCATTTATCTGCGGCAGCACGAATGGGGGAATCAATGATTCCACAAAACGCACCAGCCCCGTTGTCTTTGACGCCGCTTAAAATCATATTCGGGCGTACAGATAAAGAGGCAGCCAAGCGTCAAACCGTCGCTTTCTTGATTTAGATCAAAAAAATCCGAGGACCGTGCCATGGAAAACCCAGCCTTCCGCCCCTTTGAAACCGCGCTTCCGGAGGATGAGGCGCTGGCGACGCTGCGCGATGCGCTGAATGGCGCGGAGGATGGCGAGATCTTTGCCGAGCGCCGCAAGTCGGAGGCCCTGTCCTTTGACGACGGGCGGCTGCGCAGCGCCAGCTACGATGCGTCCGAGGGCTTTGGTTTGCGGGCGGTAAACGGCGATGTGGCCGGATACGCGCATACAACCGATGTCTCCATCGCGTCGCTGAAGCGGGCGGCAGAGACGGCCAAGCTGGCTGTTGGCGAGGGCGGCGGCACCTACTCGGACGCGCCCCAGGCGACCAACAAAAAGCTGTACACCGATGCCGACCCGATCAGCGCCATGCCGTTCCCGGTGAAGGTGGAGACGCTGCGCGAAATTGATGCCTATGCACGTGATCTGGATCAACGCGTGGTTCAGGTTTCCGCGTCCCTGGCTGCCTCGCTGCAAGAGGTGGAGATCCTGCGCGCGGACGGTGCGCGGGTGCGCGACACCCGCCCGATGGCGCGGCTCAATGTTTCGGTGATCGTGGAAAAGGACGGCCGCCGCGAAAGCGGCTCGGCCGGCGGCGGCGGGCGTCTGGGCCTTGATGGGCTGGTCGACCCCCAGCACTGGCAGGCCCAGGTGCAGGAGGCGCTGCGCATCGCCCTGGTCAATCTGGACGCGGTCCCTGCCCCCGCCGGCGAAATGGACGTGGTGCTTGGCCCCGGCTGGCCCGGCATCCTGCTGCACGAGGCGATCGGCCACGGGCTGGAGGGCGACTTCAACCGCAAGGGGTCGTCTGCCTTTGCCGGCCTGATGGGCCAGCAGATCGCTGCAAAAGGAGTGACGGTGCTGGACGACGGCACCATCCCGGACCGGCGCGGCTCTATCACTGTGGATGACGAGGGCACGCCAAGCCAGAAAACCACGCTGATCGAGGACGGCGTGCTGGTCGGCTTCATGCAGGACCGCCAGAACGCCCGCCTGATGGGCGTCTCCCCCACCGGCAACGGGCGGCGCCAAAGCTATGCCCACGCGCCGATGCCGCGGATGACCAATACTTATATGCTGGGCGGCAATTCCGATCCCGGCGATCTGGTGGCAGGCATTAAGGACGGTATCTGGGCCGTGGGCTTTGGCGGCGGCCAGGTGGATATCACCAACGGCAAGTTCGTGTTCTCCTGCACCGAGGCCTACCGGGTGAAGGACGGCAAGGTCGGCGCGCCGGTTAAGGGCGCCACGCTGATCGGCGACGGCGCAACCGCGCTGAAACAGATTCGCGGCCTTGGCAACGACATGGCGCTGGACCCCGGCATGGGCAATTGCGGCAAGGCAGGCCAATGGGTTCCGGTGGGCGTCGGCCAGCCCTCGGTGCTGATGGGCGGGCTGACCGTTGGCGGCTCGGCGGCCTGAATCATCCCGCAAAAAGCCGGTAAAACCATGATACTGCCGTAAATTTCCGGGCCGGATACCAGCGCTTCCGGCCCCCTCTGCCGCACGGAGCGGCGCAAGATCTTTTTGGGATTAATATTTCTTCATTTGTTTTCGACACTTAGGATAATTTTCAGGGTATTGGCCGAAAACTGCTGGCTGTTCACTAACTGTTAACCGCCTAAGGGTTAATTCTAATCCTGCAAACAGGCGGAGCTGCGGATGACTGAAGAAGCACATTCTTCCACTCACCCCCCACTCCCACCCACCACGGAAGATACTCAGTTTTCATGGCTTCGTCTGTTGCGCTCCAAGCGGGTCGGCCCGGTGACCTTTCACCGGCTGCTCGCTGAATACGGTTCAGCGCAGAACGCGCTGGAAGCGCTGCCCGAAGTGGCACGCTCCGCAGGCATCAAGGGGTATGAAACATGCCCTGCCAAAGCGGTGGACGCCGAAATTAAGGCCGCAAAAGCCGCCAAAGCGCGGCTTTTGTGCTTTCCGGACCCCGACTATCCCAAACTCCTGACCGGACTGAAGGACGCCCCGCCCCTGTTGTGGGCCATTGGCGATCTTTCGATTCTGGACCGTCCGATGATTGCCATAGTCGGGGCGCGGAACGCGTCCTCGCTAGGGCTGCGCATGGCCCGGTCGCTGGCGCAGAATCTGGGTGAAGCGGGGTATACTGTGATCTCCGGCATGGCCCGCGGCATTGATACCGCCGCGCATCAGGCGACGCTGCAAACCGGCACACTCGCAGTGCTGGCAGGCGGCGCCGATGTGATTTACCCCGCGGAAAACGCGCGGCTGGCCGAGGATATCTGCAAAACCGGCCTGCGGCTGTCGGAACAGCCGATGGGCCTCACTCCGCAGGCCCGCGACTTTCCCAAGCGCAACCGGATCATCGCCGGCATGGCCCGCGCCGTGATGGTGGTGGAGGCGGCGGCGAAGTCCGGCACCCTGATCACCGCCCAGGATGCGCTGGATTACGGGCGCGAGGTGCTGGCCGTGCCGGGCCACCCGTTTGATGCCCGCAGCTCCGGCTGCAACCGGCTGATCCGTGACGGTGCCCTGCTGGTCCGCGATGCTGCCGATGTGCTGGCGGCTCTGCCGCCGTGCGGCCTGCCCCCGCCCGATCCGGCCGGAAACCGCCTGCAAGAGGCACTGGCAGACCTGCCCCCGCCGCCGCCCCAGCGGCGCAGCCTGGCGCAGACCCACGCCCTGCACCAGCAGATCCTCGGCAGGCTGGGCCCCTCCCCCACCTCCGAGACCGAGCTGCTGCGCGACTTGTCCCTGCCGCCGCATGAGCTGGCGCCGGCGCTGACGGATCTGGAGCTTGAAGGCGCGATCCGCCGCCAGCCGGGCGGACTGCTGTCCAAGGCGTTTCCGGAGGACGGCGATTGACCGCAGGTGCTGCTTGAACGGCCTGTTTGCCGCCGCGGCCAATGCACCCGGATTGACAATCACCTCTTGCGCCCCACATGTTGCCCCGCCATAGAACCCGCAGAAGTGGTCCGAAGAGGTATCAGAATTTATGCCAGTAGTTGTTGTCGAATCCCCGGCCAAAGCAAAAACAATCAATAAGTATCTTGGCCCCGACTATACGGTTCTGGCGTCTTATGGCCACGTGCGCGACCTGCCGCCCAAGGACGGTTCGGTCGATACTGACAATGATTTTGGCATGACCTGGGAAGTCGCAAATGATTCCCGCAAACATGTGAAGGCCATCGCCGACGCGCTGAAAGACGATAATGCGCTGATTCTCGCTACCGACCCCGACCGCGAGGGCGAGGCAATCAGCTGGCACCTGCAGGAAGCGCTGACCAAGCGCCGCTCGATCAAGAAGGATACCGCCGTCAGCCGGGTGACCTTCAACGCGATCACCAAGGAAGCGGTGACCGAGGCGATGCAGAACCCGCGCCAGGTCGACATGCCGCTGGTGGAGGCCTATCTGGCCCGGCGCGCGCTTGACTACCTTGTGGGCTTCAACCTGTCGCCGGTTTTGTGGCGCAAGCTGCCGGGCGCGCGGTCCGCAGGCCGGGTGCAATCGGTCTGCCTGCGCCTGATCGTCGAACGCGAGATGGAGATCGAGGCCTTCAACCCGCAGGAATACTGGTCGGTGCGCGCACAGCTGGCGACCCCGCGCGGCCAGGAGTTCGAGGCGCGCCTGACCGTGCTGGGCGGCGACAAGCTCGACAAATACAGCCTGAAGAATTCCACCGCGGCAGAGCTGGCGGTGCAAGCCGTAGCGTCGCGCCAGCTCAAGGTGCTGTCGGTCGAAGCCAAGCCTGCGGCCCGCAACCCATCTGCGCCCTTCATGACCTCCACTCTGCAACAGGAGGCCAGCCGCAAGTTCGGCATGGGCGCGCGCCAGACCATGAACGCAGCGCAACGGCTTTATGAGGCGGGCTACATCACCTATATGCGGACCGACGGCATCGACATGGCGCCGGAGGCCGTGCAGGAGGCCCGCGCCGAGATCGAAAAGCGCTATGGCGCCGAGTATGTTCCCTCCTCGCCCCGGATTTACAAGAACAAGGCCAAGAACGCCCAGGAAGCGCACGAATGTATCCGCCCGACGGACATGAGCCGCGACGCGAAGGCGCTGAAGGTAACCGACGACGACCAGCGCAAGTTGTATGACCTGATCTGGAAACGGACGCTGTCCTGCCAGATGGAAGGCGCGCGGCTGGAGCGCACCACCGTCGACATCGGCTCGGACGACCAGCAGGTTGTGCTGCGCGCCACTGGCCAGGTGGTGCTGTTCGACGGTTTCATGCGTGTTTACGAGGAAGGCCGCGACGATGTCGCGGACGAGGACGACAAGCGCCTGCCGCAGATCATGCAAGGCGAGGCGATGAAATTCGCCTCCTCGCTGGCGGCGCAGGCCGAGAAGGCAGGCAAGGACGCTTCGGTCCTGTCGGACGACGGCGCCGTGCTGGCGCTGCAGCACCATACCCAGCCTCCGCCGCGCTATACCGAGGCGACGCTGGTCAAACGGATGGAAGAGCTCGGAATCGGCCGCCCCTCCACCTATGCCTCCGTGATCACCACGATCCAAGACCGCGAATACGTCCGCAAGGACAAAAACCGCCTGTTCCCCGAGGATAAGGGCCGGATCGTCACCATCTTCCTGCTCAATTTCTTCCGCAAGTATGTGGGCTACGAGTTCACCGCCAACCTGGAGGAAGAGCTCGACGACGTGAGCGCGGGCGAACGCGACTACAAGGACCTCCTGGGCAGGTTCTGGCGCGATTTCTCCGCTGCGATCGCCGAGACCTCCGAGCTGCGCATCACTGAGGTTCTAGACGTGCTGGACGACGCGCTGGCGCAGCAGCTCTACCCGCCGCGCGAAGATGGCACCGATCCGCGCATCTGCCCGAAATGCGGCCAGGGCCAGCTTCACCTGAAGACCTCGCGCACCGGCGGTTTTGTCGGCTGCGGCAATTACCCCGAATGCAACTACACCCGGCCGATTTCCGGCGAAGGGGCCGAAGGCTATGAACGCATCCTGGGCGAGGACGACGGCGACGAAATCCACCTCAAATCCGGGCGGTTCGGGCCTTATGTTCAGCGCGGTGAGGCGACGCCCGAGAACAAGAAGCCCCCGCGCTCATCGCTGCCCAAGCAAGGCAAGGACTTCCTGCCAGGCTGGGGACCGAATGAGATCACCCTGGAGCAGGCGCTGACCCTGCTCACCCTGCCGCGCGAGATCGGCCAGCATCCGGATGGCGGTGAAATTCAAGCCAACCTGGGACGGTTTGGCCCCTACATCGCGCATCAGCTGCCCGATGAGGAAAAGCCAGTTTATGTGAACCTTAAGGAGACGCTGGACGTCTTTGAGATCGGCATGAACCGGGCGGTGGAGATGCTGGCTGAGAAACGCGCCAACCCGGGCCGCCGCGGCAGCCGGGCTGCCGCCAAGCCGCTGAAGGAACTCGGCGAACACCCCGAAAGCGGCGGCGCGGTCAACATCATGGACGGGCGTTACGGGCCTTATGTCAAATGGGAGAAGGTGAATGCCACCCTGCCCAAGGACGTGGAGCCCAAGGACGTGACCATGGAGATGGCGGTCGAGCTGATCTCCGAAAAAGCGTCTAAAGGCGGCAAGAAGAAAACCGCCGCAAAGAAGCCCGCTGCCAAGAAACCTGCGGCCAAGAAAAAGGCCGCCCCGAAAAAGGCCGCCGCTAAGGATTGATCCCGGAGGAAGGGACAGGGGCGGCGCCTCCCGCCGGCTGCGGGCGCATTAACATGCGCCCTGCCCGTTGGGCCCGGCGCCGCTGGCGCGGCGCGCCCGCGCCTCGCACCCCCGGCGTGCTGCGGGTCAAGGGCGGCGCAGACGCAGCGTCAGCGGCTTGCCCTTGAGGTGTCGCGCAGCAAGACAACACTCCCAAACATCCGTTAAGGGCAGCCTGCCTTTAACGGGCAATTCTGCAAATCCTTCCACGCCGCGCAGCGGCGCCACGCCCAAGCCTGACGGCGCCTTGCCGCAGGCACAGGCGCCGGGAGGGCGCGGGAGCGCACCTCCCTCCGTAGAAATACGCAAACTTCTCCGTATCGTTGACTTGTGCCCGCCCCGGCGTCAGAACCACTGTCAAACGGTAGTTGTTGGGAGAGCTCCATGAAAAAGGTTTACGCCAACGCCGCCGAAGCGCTCGACGGGCTGCTTCACGACGGCATGCTGATCGCCGCGGGGGGCTTTGGCCTCTGCGGCATCCCCGAACTGCTTCTGCAGGCAATCAAGGACGCGGGCACCAAGGACCTGACCTTTGCCTCCAACAATGCAGGCGTTGACGATTTCGGCATCGGCATCCTGCTGCAGTCCAAGCAGGTGAAAAAGATGATCTCCTCCTATGTGGGCGAGAACGCTGAATTCATGCGCCAGTACCTGTCCGGTGAGCTGGAGCTGGAATTCAATCCCCAGGGCACCCTGGCCGAGCGCATGCGCGCCGGCGGCTGCGGCATTCCGGGCTTTTACACCAAGACCGGTGTCGGCACCGTGATTGCCGAGGGTAAGGAACACAAGGACTTCAACGGCGAGACCTACATTCTGGAAGAAGGCATCTTTGCCGATCTTTCCATCGTTAAGGCCTGGAAGGCGGATGACACCGGCAACCTGATCTTCCGCAAGACCGCCCGCAACTTCAACCCGCCTGCCGCCATGTGCGGCAAGATCTGCGTGGCGGAAGTGGAGGAAATCGTGCCCCGCGGCGAGCTGGACCCCGACCAGATCCACCTGCCGGGCATCTACGTGCACCGCATCATCCAGGGCGAGCACGAGAAGCGCATCGAGCAGCGCACCACCCGCAAGCGTGAGGAGGCTTGAACCATGGCTTGGGACCGCAACCAAATGGCCGAGCGTGCCGCGCAGGAACTCGAAGACGGCATGTATGTGAACCTCGGCATCGGCATTCCGACGCTGGTGGCAAACTACGTGGGCGACAAGGACATCACCCTGCAGTCGGAGAACGGCATGCTGGGCATGGGCCCCTTCCCCTATGAGGGCGACGAGGATCCGGACCTGATCAACGCGGGCAAGCAGACCATCACCGAGCTGGCGCGCACCTCCTACTTCGACAGCGCAACCTCCTTCGGCATGATCCGCGGCGGCAAGATCGCAGCAGCGATCCTGGGCGCGATGGAAGTGGCCGAGAACGGCGACCTGGCGAACTGGATGATCCCGGGCAAGCTGGTCAAGGGCATGGGCGGCGCCATGGATCTGGTCGCGGGCGTCGGCCGCGTGATCGTGGTAATGGATCACACCAACAAGCACGGCGACAGCAAAGTGCTGAAGGAATGCACCCTGCCGCTGACCGGCAAGGGCGTGGTCGACCGCATCATCACCAACCTGGGTGTTCTGGATGTTGTCGATGGCGGGCTGAAGATCGTCGAGCTGGCCGAGGGCGTCAGCGAAGAGGAGCTGCGCAGCTCCACCGAAGCCACCATCGTCGGCTGATCCCGGATCAAAACTGGCAATGATGGCCCGCCGGTTTCCGGCGGGCCTTTTTCGTTCAGGTCATGCTGGCGGTCACACCCCGGCAGCCGCTCCGGGACGCGGCCGGGGCCGCAGCGTGTGCCAGACCGCACCTGCAGGCGGGTTGATGATTTCCCACATGTAGACGCGCTTATCATGCCAGTTGACGATCTTTTCCCGCCCGTCCTCAAACACCACCACGCAATAGCTGCCCTGCGCCGGATCACAGCTGTCGCGGCCCAGAACGGTGACAATGACCGGGTCGACCAGATGGCTTTTCAACAGAACCATTGCCTTGGTCTGCTTGCCAGAGACATAGAGCGCCCCTGCAAACAGCGCCGCCGCCAGCAGGAGAAACCCCAGACCCGAGAATTTCCGGAACGGGTTGAACTCCGCGAGCTGCGGCCCGAATGCGGAGAAGACGAGCCGCCCGAAAAAACCAATGAACGCCAGCAGGGCGAACAGCAGAAGCTTTCCACTAAGACTTTGCGCACCCACGGCAATTTCCGATGGGTTAAATCCCAAATCCAAATCTGTTCTCCAATAAAATTAAGCTAAAAATATATGCTTTATTGCCAACATACCGGCGGCTCTGGGCAGATGGCAGGGCGTCTGCGAAAAATCTCCGCAAATCGGGCCGCTGCGAAACGTCTGTTCAGAAGGTTATCTGCTTTGGCCGCCGCAGCCCCCAAGGACCGCTGACGCGTGCCCAGCCAGCGGCAGCCGGGTGATGCAGCGAACCGGCGCCGAAGGGTTGCCCAAACCCGCTGCAGCGGTTCGCACGGGGAAGCCGCCGGTAGTTCAGGCCGCTGCTCAGCTTCAGCCGCCGCTCGGAACTTGCACAGCGGCTGTCCCAGCGGGCACCCGCGGCAGTGTCACCGGCAGCAGAACGCCACCGGCAAGAACAGCGGCCAGCGCCGCCATAAGAATTTCCCGTTTCATGCGCGGGACCCCGCGCAGCCGCGCGGGCAGTGCTTCGCCGGTTGCCCAATCATGCCTTGGCCCCTCCCGCATTGAATTGCACGCCTGTGCCGGACGCCGCATCCGGGCGCGTGTCCGCGGCCGGTGCCGTCAGCGCAGCAGCAATGCAGGCAGCCAGTATCACCGGCCCGAACGGTGAAGCCATCGGTTTGAAAAGACGTCTCATGCCAGTCCCCCTAACAAAGTGTACCGATCTGTCAACTCACGCCAGTAAGGTGTACCGATCGGTACTTTAAATCAAGGACTTTTTCTCGCGACCAAGGCTGCACGGCGGCGCCCGGTCTTAACGCCTTTTTGTTGCAGCAAAAATATTTTTGATTTGCCGGGCGGGCGCGGCGCCAATATGTACCGAACGGTACACTTGAGGACGAATCATGCGCCCCAACAAGCGAGACGAACTGGTCAGCAAGGCCTTGGAGGTCTTTTACCGGGGCGGGTTCCACGCCACGGGAATGGACACGCTGGTCAAGGAAACCGGCATCTCCAAGACTTCAATCTACAAGCACTTCCGCACCAAAGACGACCTGATTATTGCCGTGCTGCGCCTGCGGGACGAGAACTTCCGGACCTGGCTGTTCAATCGGATGGAGGCTTTGTCGGATACACCGGCCGGGCAACTGCTTGCAATGTTCACAGCTCTTGGCGAATGGTTCGGCAAACCGGAATTTGCCGGCTGCATGTTCATTAAGGCAAGCGCTGAGTTTCAGGACCGGGCGCATCCGGTGTATCAGCAGTCAACTGAACACAAGCAGATGCTGCTGAAGCATTTCACGGGCCTGGCCAAAGCAGCCGGTGCGTCCGACGCCTCAGGACTGGCCCGGCAGCTGCTGACACTAAAGGAAGGCGCGATCGTGCTGGCGGCCATGTCGGTGACCCCCGATCCGGCCGGGGACGCCCGGCACACGGCCCGGATGCTGCTGCACCCCTATCTGGCGGAGGACTGAACCGGGCCGGGCTAGTTCATCACCCGGAACACGCAGCCATCGGAGATCAGCTGCGGCGGTGTCAGGCACAGGCCGCGGGCCACCTGATAGGCTGCCAGCACCTTGGGCACGTAATCGCGGGTTTCAGCAAAGGGCGGCACCCCCTGGTGGTTTCGCACGGCCCCCTCGCCCGCGTTATACCCGGCCAGCACCAAAATCGGGTCGCCGCCGAACTCCGTCATCAGCCAGTCGAGATAGCGGATGCCCCCCGAGATATTCTGCTGCGCCTCCAGTGCGTCCGTCACGCCAAAGCGCGCCGCGGTATCGGGCATCAGCTGCATCAGCCCCTGGGCGCCAGCGGAACTGATTGCGTCCGCCTTGCCTGCGGATTCAACAGCGATCACAGCCAGCACCAAGGCAGGCGAGACCTGTGTGCTGGCGCTTTCGGTCAGGATCTGAACCCCGCGGGACTGGGCGATTTCCTGCATCAGCTGCAACCGCGGCGCCGCCAGCCCCTTGGCCCCGGCCAGCGCCTGCAGGGCGTCGTCCAAGCGCCCGGGCCCGCTCTCCTCAACCCCGGGAGAGATCTTGTCCCAGAACCAGCCATACCGCCCGGGGGTCTGATTTGCGCTCTCAATATGCTCCCGCTCCGGAGCGGCTGGCTCGGCCTCCGGTTCCGGCTCGATCTGAACGGTGATGCGCTTGCCGGCGCCCTGCGCAGGCGGTTTCACCCGTTTCGCCTCGAACTGGGGAAACGGTTGCGGCGGTGCCTCCTGCCCCGCTGCTGTCAGGGGCACGGCAGAGGCCGCCAGTGCCAAAATCGCGTTACGGACTGCCATTTCTTTGCCTGCCAGTGGATTCTGCCACGCGAGACTCGGGAAATTGGCTGCTGAAAACCAGCCTTTGGCCGCCAGAATCTGGCGCAATCGCCATATTTTCCCGACTCTGGCGCGGAAATGCCACGGGCCGCCAAAAGGTAACGGAAAATTAATGCCTCAAAATCATAGGGTTACGGAAATCATTGCCAAAAAGTAAAATTGAGGCGGCAATTTCCGGCTTTCAGCCCAAATCCTGCCACGCTGGGCTGGCTATATAAGCTCATCCAAGCCGGACAGAGGTCAAGCAGGTGAGAGAGCGGACCCTGGCGCGAAGGCGGGATAGTTCAAATTCTGAGATCCTTTGGAGGGACCAAGCCATGATCAAATTCTTCAAAAACTTCCGCAAAGACGAATCCGGCGCCGTGACTGTTGACTGGGTTGTGCTGACCGCAGCCGTGGCCGCTCTGGGCGGTGTTGTCTACACCGCCATCGAAGACGGCGCGTCGGACCTGACCAGCAAGACCGGTTCTTACCTGGGCACCCAAGCTCCGACCTAATCGCTTATAGTGGTCTGACTGACCGCGTGACAGGCCGCCCGTTTCCGGGCGGCCTGTTTCGTTTGCAGGCATCCTGAATCCCGCCGCTTTCCTCAGTTTTTTCAGCGCCAACTGATCCGCCAGGTTTCCCGGCAATAGGGCAGAAAACTCAGTATTACGCCCAATTAACGCCCCATTCATGAAGCTTAATAGACTCATCAACCGGCGGGCAGGCCAGAAGGAGAGAGCTGGCCAGATCGCCCGGCGGGCCAGATACAGCATTTCAGTTTCCTTTGGAGGGACCAAGCCATGATCAAATTCTTCAAAAACTTCCGCAAAGACGAATCCGGCGCCGTGACTGTTGACTGGGTTGTGCTGACCGCAGCCGTGGCCGCTCTGGGCGGTGTCGTCTACACCGCCATCGAAGATGGCGCGTCGGACCTGACCAGCAAGACCGGTTCTTACCTGGGCACCCAGGCTCCGACCTAATCACTGCCTGACTTCTGAGGCGGCGCCGGTCAGTCCGGTGCCGCCTCTGCCCCGGAACCGTTCAGGCAGCGAGGATCAGACTATGAAGAAGTTACGGTTATACATCGCTAGCGACGACGGTGCGGTTTCCGTCGACTGGGTTGTTCTCTGCGCTGCAGTCGTCGGGATGGCCGCAATGATTGCTGCGGCAATGGAAGATGGCGCCCTGGGCGCGGCACAAGCGATTGCCGCCTTCATGTCCAATTGGTCTTTCGGCTGATACCGGCAGAAACGACTGGCTCCAGTACGCTGCCTTCAAGGCACCTGCGCTGACCCGGCCAATGCCCGGGGTTCCCGTTGCAGTATGAGACACCCAGCAGCCGGTTCCGATTGCGGAACGCCGGCCTAAGTTGATGAGAGGTAACACAATGCGTGCAGTTTTCGGACTAGTGCTGATTGTCGGTGTCGCCCTCGCCGGCGGCGCCGTGATGATGGCCAAAAACTATATCTCGGCCTATCAGAATGAACTGGCGCGCGAACGCGCTGCCCGGGCTGAAGCGGTGCCGACGGTCGATGTGTTTGTCGCCACCAAGCCGCTGAAATACGGCGAGCGGCTGTCCAAGGAGGCGGTGCGTGCCGTGCGCTGGCCGGAAAACGCCATACCCGAAGGCGCCTATACCACCCTGGACGCCTTGTTCCCGCCGCAGAGCGGCGACAAGCTGCGGGTGGTGCTGCGCGCCATGGAGAAGGATGAGGCGGTCATGGCCGTCAAGGTCACCGCCCCGGGCGAGGATGCCGGCATCACCTCGCGGCTGCAGCGCGGAATGCGCGCCTTTGCGATCAAGGTCGATGTATCCTCCGGCGTCTCCGGCTTTCTACGCCCCGGCGACAAGGTGGACGTTTACTGGACCGGCATGATGCCCGGCGCCAACGGCGCGCGCGGAGAGGTCACCCGGCTGATCGAGACCAATGTGGAACTTGTGGCTGTGGACCAGAGCGCCGGCGGCGACATCAATGAAGCCATCATTGCCCGCACCGTCACCGTTGCCGTCAAGCCCGCGCAGGTGGCGGCGCTGGCGCAAGCCCAAACCACCGGGCGGCTGTCGCTGGCCCTGGTGGGCGCGGGCGATGACACCATTGCCACAGTGGTTGAAGTGGACCAGCGCACGCTGCTGGGATTGGGCGCCCTGGAGGCTCCGCAAGAAGTCGAGAAGGAAAAGGTTTGCACCATCCGCACCCGCCGCGGCGCCGAGGTTGTGGAAATCCCGATCCCTTGCGCCAACTAGAATTCATATGTCCGCACAGTCCTTTAACAGGTTCAGCCGTCTCTTCCCAGCGAAGGGCGGCTGTTCTGCCTGTTGCGCAGGCTCCACATTGGCGCCCCTTCAGGAAAGGTCTCGAAGCCTTTGATTCTTGCAATAATTCGGGATCTGCACCACAGTGCCCGAAACAGCGGGCAAAAAGACCCGGGTACTGAGGCGTGATCGGAAAGGCAGGTCACATGGCATTTAGACGGTTCGTGGCGGCGGCCCTGATGGGTCTATCGCTTATTGGCATGCCGCAGGCAGATGGGGCCTGGGCGCAATCTTTGCGGGTGGTGAAAAAGGGCACGGCGGCAACGCTGGACGTTCCGATGAACCGCGCGGTGGTGGTGGAAAGCGAAATCCCCTTTGCCGAACTCAGCATCGCCAACCCCGGCATCGCGGATATCTCCTCGCTGTCCGACCGCACCATTTACGTTCTGGGCAAATCGCCCGGCTTGACGACACTGACGCTGCTCGACGCTTCCGGCCGCCTGATCACCAATGTCAACGTGCGGGTCGCCGCCGATGTGACCGAGTTCAAGCAGCGTCTTCGCCAGATCCTGCCCAACGAGAAGATCGAAGTGCGCACCGCCAATGACGGCATCGTGCTGTCCGGCACCGTGTCCAGCTCGGCCCGGCTGCAGCGGGCGCTCGACCTGGCTGAACGCTACGCACCAGAGCGGGTCAGCAACCTGATGTCGGTGGGCGGCGTGCAGCAGGTGATGCTCAAGGTCCGCTTTGCCGAAATGCAGCGCTCGGTCTCGAAATCGCTGAGCGCCTCTCTCGGCTTCAACGGCGGCACCGGCAACGGCCGCACCGGTGGCTACAACACCCTGAACACCTCCGGTGCGCTGGCCAACTCACTGGCGGGCAACATCCCGGCCGCCAACGAAAACACCGGTGCCTTCCTGTTCGGCTTCAACGCAGGCTCCGTCCAGGTCAGCCTGCTGCTGGAAGCGCTGGAGCAGAAGGGCGTGGTCCGCACCCTGGCCGAACCGAACCTTTCGGCCCTTTCGGGTCAGGAAGCGAAATTCCTGGCAGGCGGCGAATACCCGGTGCCGGTGGCCCAGGAAGGCGGCGTGATCACCATCGAATTCAAGCCCTTCGGGATCGAGCTGAACTTCATCCCGCGGGTGGTTGACGGCGACCTGATCAATCTGGAACTGAACGCCGCGGTTTCCGCCATCGACCCGACCAATTCGCTGGAACTCAGCGGCCTGACCATCGACGCCTTCTCCCGCCGGGAAACCTCCACAACGGTGGAAATGCGCGACGGCGAAAGCTTTGCCATTGCCGGCCTGATCCGCGACGAATTCCTCGACAACTCCTCGCAGCTGCCCTGGCTGGGCGACGTGCCGGTGCTGGGCGCGCTGTTCCGCAGCGCCGATTACCAGCGCGAGCAGACCGAGCTGGTGATCATCGTCAGCGCCCATCTGGTCACCCCGACCCGCGGCGAGGCGCTGACGCTGCCGACCGACCGGGTGGCCCCGCCCAGCGAAAAGGATCTGTTCCTGTTCGGGCGCACATCCCGCAACCGCGCCGGGCCTGCCGCCGAGGTGGCCAAGCAGGATTTCAACGGCTCTTACGGCTACGTGCTGGACTGATAAGGAGTGGCACAGATGATCAGAACCGCTGCAATTCTCGGCCTTTTCCTGACCGCGGCCGCCTGCGAGCGGGAAGCCGGGCGCGAACTGAACCGCAGGGGAACCTTCGGCGAGGCCACCCTTAACAATTCGGCGGTGATGAGCGGCGAACGCAACTATGCCATCCAGCTGGCCGGCCGGTTCGCCCAGGAAGTGCCCACCACCATCACCTTCGACTTTGACAGCGCCCGGCTGGACCAGACCGCGCGCGCAGTGCTGGACCGGCAGGCGCATTGGATCAGGCAGTTTCCCGAAGTGCGCTTCCGCGTCTTCGGCCACACCGATGCGGTCGGCAGCAACGCCTACAACCGCAAGCTCGGCCTGCGCCGGGCCCGGGCGGCCGTGAATTACCTGGTGTCCCGCGGCATCAGCCGCAGCCGTCTGGAAGCGGTTATCTCGCACGGCGAGACACAGCCGCTGATTCCGACACCCGAGCGCGAACGCCGCAACCGCCGCACCGTGACCGAGGTGAGCGGCTTCCTCAAGCGCCACCAGACGGTGCTGGACGGAAAATACGCCCAGATCATCTATCGCGAATATCTGGAAAGCGCGGTTCCGGGGACCACCCTGACCCAGCAGAAGTCGCTGGAGCGCACGCTGCAATAAGGCAGCCGCGCTGCCGGGCGGTTACGAAGTAGTAACAATTCCCTATATTTGGGGATTTTTGGCCCCAATATCGCCTAGATTGCCACCGACATTGTTTCCAAGAGGCGAACTGTGCCCATGGCCCGGTTCCGCCCATGTGAACAAGGATGATGGCGATGAGCAGCGGTATGCCGCAGACAGAAACACCAGCAATTGTTGCCTGCACAATCAGCCGCGATGTGCAGAATTTCGACCTCCTGATCGAGGATATGGAAGCCGCCTTGGGAGAGGCCTGGGGCGATCTGGGCTTTGCCGAGGCGCTGGCTTTCTTTGGTCAGACCGAGGCGGAACCGCTGCAGTTTGTTGCCCTGGCCATCGACAGCGCCGATGAGGGGGATCTGCCGCTGATGGGCGAGATCATCACTCAGGCCAAGGCGCGCGGTATCAAGGTGATTCTGATTGCCGAGGACGTGACCCCGGCCGCGCTCCACACGCTGCTGCGCCAGGGCGCGGATGAATTTGTCCCCTACCCGCTGCCCGAGCAGGAATTGCAGGCGGCCATCGAACGGCTGCAGGCGCCGCCGCCGCCGGTGGCGCAGACCACGCATCAGCTGCAGTCCGGCAGCCAGCGCGAAGGCGCAGTGATTGTTTGCCACGGGCTGGCCGGCGGCACCGGCTCGACCACCATGGCGGTGAACCTGGCGTGGGAGCTTGCCGCGCTCAGCGAGCAGGAGGAGCCCAGCGTCTGCCTGCTGGATCTGGACCTGCAGCATGGTTCGGTCTCGACCTATCTGGACCTGCCCCGCCGCGAGGTGGTGATGGAGATGCTCAGCGAATCCGAGAGCATGGACGAGGATCTGTTCGGCCAGGCGCTGCTGCCGTTTCAGGAAAAGCTGCAGGTCCTGACCGCCCCGTCGGAACTGGTGCCGCTGGACCTGTTGTCGCCAGAGGACATCACCCGGGTGATCGAAATGGCGCGCAGCCATTTCGATTTTGTGGTCATCGACATGCCGCACACGCTGGTGCAGTGGTCCGAAACCGTGCTGAGCACGGCGCATGTCTATTTCGCCTTGATCGAACTGGACATGCGTTCAGCCCAGAACGCGCTGCGCATGAAACGGGCGCTGCAGTCGGAGGACCTGCCGTTTGAGAAACTGCGCTTTGCCCTGAACCGCGCGCCGAAGTTTACAGATCTTGCTGGCAAAAGCCGCGTCAAACGGATGGCCGAATCCCTCAGCATCTCGATCGACCTGCAATTGCCCGACGGCGGCAAGCAGGTGCTGCAAAGCTGCGACCACGGGCTGCCGCTGGCCGTTTCGGCTGCGAAAAATCCCTTGCGGAAAGAAATCGCCAAGCTCGCAGCCTCGCTGCATGAGCTGGGCCGCAGTGAAGCAGAAGCCGCCTGAACGGCTTGAATTGGGGGTGAGTTGATGTTTTCCAAGTACAAGAAGCAAGCGCCGAAACCTGCCGCGCCGACGCCTGAGCCGGCTGCAGCGGCCGCCGCCGCTGCCGCCCCAGCCGCCAGCCTGCGCCGCCCGGTGCAGCGCAAGGCGGCCGAGGCGCAGCCGATGGACAAGGAGCGCAAGCGCAAGGAGCGCCTGGGCGAGATCAAGATCCAGCTGCACCGGGAGCTGCTGGAAAACCTGAACCTGGCCGCGCTGGAACGCGCAGGCGAAGCGGAGCTGCGTTCTGAGATCGCCACCATCGCCACCGAGATCCTGGCCGAGAAAAGCATCGTCCTGAACCGCGAGGACCGGCAGCAGCTCAACAAGGAGCTGTATGACGAGGTGACGGGCCTGGGCCCGCTGGAGACGCTGCTGCAGGATGAATCGGTGAGCGATATCCTGGTCAACGGTCCGCATCAGATCTTTGTCGAACGCAGCGGCAAGCTGCAGCTGTCCGACATCACCTTCAAGGATGAGAAGCACCTGATGCGGATCATCGACAAGATCGTCTCTGCCGTGGGACGCCGGGTCGATGAATCCAACCCTTACGTGGACGCCCGCCTCGCCGACGGCTCGCGCTTCAACGCGATGGTGCCGCCGGTCGCGGTGGACGGCTCACTGGTGTCGATCCGGAAGTTCAAAAAGGACAAGCTGGGCATCGACGACCTGGTGCAATTTGGCGCCTTCACCGAAGAAATGGCAGCATATCTGCAAGCCGCCGTGTCGACCCGCCTGAACGTGATTGTTTCCGGCGGCACCGGTTCGGGTAAAACCACCACGCTGAACGCACTGTCGTCCTTCATCGACAACGCCGAGCGCATCCTGACAATTGAGGATACCGCGGAGCTTCAACTGCAGCAGACCCATGTGGGCCGGATGGAAAGCCGCCCGCCCAACGTCGAAGGCAAGGGCGAGGTCAGCCCCCGCGACTGCCTCAAGAACGCACTGCGGATGCGCCCCGACCGCATCATCGTCGGCGAAACCCGCGGCGAAGAAGTGATCGACATGCTGCAGGCCATGAACACTGGCCACGACGGCTCTATGACCACGATCCACGCCAACTCCGCCCGCGACGGCATTTCGCGTCTGGAAAACATGATCGCCATGGCCGGCATCGAGATGCCCATCAAGGCGGTGCGCAGCCAGATTGCATCGGCTGTGAACCTGATCGTGCAGGCCTCCCGCCTGCAGGACGGCTCGCGCCGGATGACCTCGATCACCGAAATTACCGGCATGGAGGGCGATGTGATCTCGATGCAGGAAATCTTCCGCTTCCAGCGCGTCGGCCTGACGCCCGACAACAAGATCATCGGCCACTTCACCGCCACCGGCGTGCGCAGCCATTACTCCGAGCGCTTCCGCCTGTGGGGGTTCGATCTGCCGCCCTCGATCTATGAACCCACCGTGATGGAGAAGCGCTGATGCAGCTGAGTGCGGAACCGCTTATCTATGGCCTGATCTTCTTCGGGGTGCTGGCCCTGGTCGAGGGCCTGTATCTGTTCACCTTCGGCAAATCCATCAGCCTCAACAGCCGGGTCAACCGCCGGCTGGAGATGATGGAGAAGGGCAGCAACCGCGAGCAGGTGCTGGAGCAGCTGCGCAAGGAGCTGGGCCAGCACGCCAGATCGCAGTCGATCCCGCTCTACTCGCTGCTGTCGGAACGGGCGCAGAAGGCGGCCATTGCCTTTTCACCGAAACAGCTGATCCTGATCATGGCCGGGCTGGCAGCGCTTGCCTTCGTCGGCCTCAGCATCGGCACGTCAGCCCCCCTGCCCGTCCGCATTCTGGGGTCCGTCATCATCGGTGTCGGCGCGGTGTTCTTCTGGGTCAACAAAAAGGCCGCCAAGCGGATGGCGCTGATTGAGGAGCAACTGCCCGACGCGGTGGAACTGATGGTGCGCTCTCTGCGCGTCGGCCACCCCTTCACCTCCGCGGTGCAGATCGTCGCCAATGAGGTGGAGGACCCGCTGGCCACCGAATTCGGCATCATCTCCGACGAATGCGCCTATGGCCGCGATGTCGGCGAAGCGCTCAAGGAAATGGCCGAGCGGCTGGATATGCAGGACATGCGTTTCCTGGCGGTTGCCGTGACCATCCAGCAGCAATCGGGCGGCAACCTGGCCGAAGTGCTGGCAGGCCTCGCCAAGGTGATCCGCGCCCGCTTCCGCCTGTTCCGCCGCGTGAAGGCGATCACCGCCGAAGCGCAATGGTCGGGCAAGTTCCTGTCGGGGTTCCCGCTGTTCTGTCTGGTCGGCATCCTGGTCAAGGATCCCAACTATTACGACAAGGTGCTGGACCACCCCTGGTTTATTCCCGCCTGCTTTGCGGTGGGCGTGATGCTGACCGCCAACCTCTTTGTCATGCGCATGCTGACCAACATCAAAGTTTAAGGAGGGGACTGTGGGTTTTCTGACCGGTATAAACGACTACCTGACCTCGCACTTCGGCGAATTCGGCCCGCTCCTTGCGCTTGGCATTGCCGGGCTGTTCATGATCCTGCTGGCGGTTCCGCTGCTGCTGAACCAGCCCGAGGATCCGCTGAAGAAACTGCAGAAGAACATCAAGCCGGAGACCCGAAGCGACCCCAAAAAGGAACGTCTGCGCCAGGCCAACCGCAACGAACAGCTGCAGAAATTCGCGGGCTTTCTGGAGCCGCAGAACGCCGATGAGCTGTCGGCGATGGAGCTCAAGCTGCGCCAGGCGGGCTACCACTCAAAAGACTCGGTGCGCCTGTTCCATTTTGCCCAGTTTGCCCTCGGCCTGCTGGGGCTGATGGGCGGGCTGTTCTTTGTCTATGTGCTGAAGGCCGACATCGACTATGACAGCCAGCAGATGGCGATCCGCATCATCGGACCCGGCGCGGCTGGTTACTTGCTGCCGAAATACTGGATCACCCGCCGCATCGAAGAGCGCAAGCAGAAGATCACCGAAGGGTTCCCCGATGCGCTGGACATGATGCTGGTCTGTGTCGAGGCCGGCCAGTCGCTGGACCAGGCGATTGTCCGCGTCGCCAAGGAGCTGCACGCCTCCTACCCGGATCTGGCCGAGGAATTCGAGGTCGTCGCCTATGAGATGAAGGCGGGCAAGGAAAAGGACAAGGTGCTGCGCGACATGGGCACCCGCTGCGGGGTGCAGGATGTCTCCTCTTTCGTGACGGTAATGATCCAGTCCGCCAGCTTCGGCACCTCGATTGCAGATGCGCTGCGGGTTTATGCCGGTGAAATGCGTGACAAGCGCGTGATGCGCGCCGAAGAGGCCGCAAACAAGTTGCCCGTGAAGATGACCCTTGCCACAATGGGACTGACGGTCCCGCCGCTGCTGATCATTCTGGTTGGCCCGTCGATACAGGGCATCATGAATATGGGCAACTGAACATGACAGCAAAAGGACGGGCCATGCCTGTCCGCCTCGGACGTGCTCTTGCCGCCGCCAGCGCCATCGTGCTGGCGGCGGCCTGCGCGCCGGGCGGTCTGAAACAGGACAAGGGCAGCCCCTGGGCGCCCGGCGCCGACCACCGGAAAACCGCAGAGGATGGTTTGCAGGTCGGCCACCGGCTGATGGCCGCAGGCGAGCACGAGCTGGCGCTGGAGGCCTTCACCCGCGCTGCGCTCGACCAGGGGCTGACGGCCGAGGTGCTGTCCGGCATGGGCTCGGCCAAGCTGGGCCTCCGGCGTCTGGGCCAGGCAGAGGAGCTGCTGCGCCAGGCAGTCGATGCCGACCCGGCCTGGCCCGAGCCGATGAACAACCTAGGCGTCGTGCTGATGGAACGCGGCAAAACCGCCGAAGCCGTGCAGGTGTTCCAGCGCGCCTATGCGCTGGACAATGGCGAAAGTGACGCAATCCGCGATAATTTGCGCCTGGCACTCGCAAAACTGGACAATCCTGCGCATACTGAGCCGCAAAACCAAGATTATAAATTGGTGCGGCAAGGCGGCGGCAGCTACCTGATTCGCCCGACACCATGACAGAGGCAGAGCAGTAAAAGGACGCACCCATGCGCCAGCAGTTTTTCCTATCCGCTTCTCTGGCAGGGGCGCTGGTCCTGTCCGCCTGCGCAGAGAAAGCCGACGAAACCGTGGAACGGGCCTTTCAGGAAGTGAATGTCATTGACGAGAGCAATCTCAACGATGTCATGATGACCGTGGCCGACCCGAATGAGGCGGTGGTCCACTTCCAGCGCACCCTCAAGACCAGCCCGGACCGGATCGAGCTGCAGCGCGGCCTCGCCTATTCGCTGATCCGTGCCAAGCGCACCACCGAGGGCACCACCGCCTGGAAGAAGGTGGTGTCGATGAAGGGCGCCACCAGCGAGGATCACGTGCAACTGGCGGGCGCCCTGGTGCGCAGCGGTGAATGGGACGCGGCCAAGGCCGTTCTGGACAAAGTGCCGCCGACCCATGAGACCTATGAGCGCTACCGGCTTGAGGCCGTGGTGGCGGATGCAGGCAAGGACTGGAAGCGGGCGGACAGCTTCTACGAGATCGCCACCGGGCTGACCACCAAACCCGCCAAGGTGATGAACAACTGGGGCTATTCCAAGCTGACCCGCGGCGATTTCGCCGGGGCTGAGCGTTTGTTCGGCGAAGCGATCCGCCAGAGCCCGAGCCTGTTCACCGCCAAGAACAACCTGGTGCTGGCCCGCGGCGCGCAGCGCAACTACACCCTGCCGGTGATCCCGCTGGACCAGACCGAACGCGCGCTGCTGCTGCATACGCTGGCGCTGTCGGCGGTGAAGCAGGGTGACGTCAAGGTGGGTGAAAACCTGCTGCGCGAGGCCATCGAGACCCACCCGCAGCACTTCGAGGAAGCCTCGCGCTCGCTGGCAGCTCTGGAAAACGGCTGATCCATGCAGTTCCCGGCCCACGCCGCCCTGTGGTTCCTGCCCTTCGTGCTGCCGCTGTGCTTGACGGTGGCGCTGACTGACCTGCGCGGCATGCGCATCCCGAATTGGGCGGTGGACGTGCTGGCGGTGATCTATGTGGCTGTGGGGGCTATTGCGATGCCTTCCTGGGCGGACTACGGCTGGCACCTGCTGCATCTTCCGGCCGGGATCGGCCTGGGCTTCCTGTTCTATTCCGCTGGCGCCGTCGGCGCCGGCGATGCCAAGTTTGCCGGTGCCGCCGCGCCCTTCTTTGCGCTTGGCGATTTGCGTCTCTTGATGATTATCTTTGCCGCCACCCTGCTGGCAGGCTTCACCGCCCACCGGATCGCCAAATACACCCCGCTGCGCCAGCTGGCACCGCATTGGCAAAGCTGGGAAACCGGCAAGAGCTTTCCCATGGGCCTGTGCCTGGGCGGCACCCTTGCACTCTACCTGATCCTCGCCGCCCTGTTCGGCAGCTGAGCGGCACTGCCCCTCAAAACTGTCCCGGTTTTCCTGCCGCCTCCGCGGAAATGCTGCAGCTCTGCCCCGCTGTTGCCACAGTCCTGAATAGTCTGTTTCCAAGCCTGCCTCCGCACCGGGGGCGCAAATACGGACTTCAGGAACAGGCACCGCCATGAACATGCAGAACCTCACCGTGACGGCCCCGCCAGCCCCCAAGGGGCTGGAGCAGATGCAGCTGCCGGTGGTGATGATGCGGGACATCCTGCTCAAGACAATCTTTCGCAAGAACGCGGAAACGGTGACCGAAATTGCCGAAGCAATCTGCCTGCCCGGCGCTGTCACCCAAGAGCTGGTGGACATGGCCCGCGAGCAGAAGCTGCTCGAAGCCACCGGCACGCTGAACGCCAACAGCGGCAACGAGATGGGCTATCAGCTGACCGATGCCGGCAAGGCCCGTGCGCTGGATGCGCTCAGCCAGTCGGAGTACTTTGGCGCCATGCCGGTGCCGCTGGCGGTTTACCGCGAGCAGGTCAAGCGCCAGTCGATCCGCAACATCCAGGTGACCCGCGACCAGCTGACCAATGCGATGGGCCACCTGATCCTGCCCAACAGCCTGCTGGACCACCTGGGCCCGGCGGTCAGCGCCGGCCGCTCGATCCTGATGTACGGCCCGCCGGGCAACGGTAAATCCTCGATCTCCAACGGCATCCGCGACGCTCTGGGGGATCATGTCTACGTGCCCCGCGCCATCGAATATTCCGGCCAGGTGATCACCGTCTTCGACCCGATCGTCCACACAGAAGTCGCGCAAGAGCCCGAAGACCCGAACGCCCTGCGCCGCCGCCGCCGCTTCGACGAGCGCTATGTGATGTGCGAGCGCCCCACCGTGGTCACCGGTGGTGAGCTGTCGCTGGACATGCTGGACCTGGTCTACAACCCCACCGCGCGCACCTATCAGGCACCGCTGCAGCTGAAATCCACCGGCGGCATTTTCATCGTCGACGACCTCGGCCGCCAGGCGGAGCCGCCGCAGGCGCTGGTCAACCGCTGGATCGTGCCGCTGGAGGAAAGCAAGGACATCCTGGCGCTGCAATCAGGCGAGAAATTCGAGGTGCCCTTCGACACCCTGGTGATATTCTCCACCAACTTTCACCCGAACGAGATCTTCGACCAGGCGGCGCTGCGCCGGATCTTCTTCAAGATCAAGATCGACGGGCCGGATCAGGAGAACTTCCTCAAGATCTTTGCCATGATGGCCCGCAAAAAGGGCATGCCCTTGGACGAAGGCACCCTGGTTCACCTTCTCAAGAATAAATACCCCGCCATCAGCAACATCTACGCCAACTACCAGCCGGGGTTCCTGATCGACCAGATGATCGCGATCTGCGAGTTCGAGGGCATCCCCTATCAGATGTCGCCCGACCTGATCGACCGGGCCTGGGCCAACATGTTCGTCAAGGACGAGCAGATCGTGAAATGACCCGGATCCAAAGTTTTTTGAAAACTTTGGGCAAAACTTTTCTAAAAAGTTTTGCGGCAGCACCTACATGGGACGGATGAGCAGTCTGCCACCCGTCATCGAAACCTGGTTTGCCTCCAAAGGCTGGTCAATCCACCCGCACCAGCACGCCATGCTGGAGCGGGCGTCTCAACCCTGCACGCTGCTGATCGCCCCCACCGGCGGCGGCAAGACCATGGCCGGCTTCCTGCCCACCCTGGTGGAGCTGGCGGACGGCAGCCACGAGGGGCTGCACACCCTCTATATCTCCCCGCTCAAGGCGCTGGCGGCCGACATCAAGCGCAACCTGCGCGCGCCAGTCGAGGAGATGGGCCTGCCCGTCCGCATCGACGACCGCACGGGCGACACCCCCTCCAGCCGCAAGAAACGCCAGCGCGCCGACCCGCCGCATATCCTGCTGACCACGCCGGAAAGCCTCGCCCTGCTCACCTCCTACGAGGACGCGGCCCGCACCTTCAAGGGCCTCAAGCGGGTGGTGGTCGACGAAATCCATGCCCTGGCCGAAAGCAAGCGCGGTGACCAGCTGATGCTGGCGCTGGCCCGGCTGCAAACCCTCTGTCCGGATCTGCGCCGGGTGGGTCTGTCGGCCACCGTGGACGACCCGCAGGCGATTGCCAGCTACCTCGCCAGGCATCCGGACCCCTGCGATATCATGCAGGCCGACCCCGGCCCCGCCCCCGACATCCGGATGCTGGAAACCGATGAGCCGCCCCCTTGGGCCGGCGGCGGCGCGGCCTATGCGATCCCGGCAGTGATGGAGCAGATCAAGGCGCACAACACCACACTGATCTTCCACAACACCCGCGCCCAGGCAGAGATATTCTTTCACAATCTCTGGCTCGCCAACGAGGACGCGCTGCCCATCGGCATCCACCACGGATCGCTCGACCGGGTCCAGCGCGAGCGGGTCGAGGCGGCAATGGTCCGCGGCGAGCTGCGCGCCATCGTCTGCACCGGCTCCCTGGACCTCGGCATCGACTGGGGCGACGTGGACCTGGTAATCCAGATCGGCGCCCCCAAGAACGTCAAACGCTTGGTGCAGCGCATCGGCCGCGCCAACCACCGCTATAACGCACCGTCCAAGGCGCTGCTTGTGCCTGCCAACCGGTTCGAAGTGGTCGAATGCCGCGCCGCGCTGGAGGCGGTGCGGGAAAACGACCTGGACGGCGCACCGCGCGGTCCCGGCCCCCGCGACGTCCTGTGCCAGCACATCCTGATCGCAGCCTGCGCGGGCCCCTTCGACGCTGACCAGCTCTATGCGGAAATGACCCAGGCGGGGGCCTATGCTGCCCTGCCCCGCGCCGAATTCGATGCCTGTCTCGATTTTTGCGCCACTGGCGGCTACGCGCTGAAGGCTTACGACCAGTGGCAGCGCCTGCTGCAGCGACCGGATGGCAAGTGGCAGCTGCGCGACCCACGCGCCGCCGCCCGCATCCGCATGAATCTGGGCACCATCCAGGACACCGATCTGGTCAAGGTCCGCCTGAAACGCAATCGCGGCGGCAAACCGCTGGGCGAGATCGAAGAAGCCTTTGCCGCCACCCTCACCCCCGGCGACACCTTCCTGATCGGCGGCCAGACCGTGCGCTACGAGGGCCTGCGCGAGATGACCGTGGAGGTCAGCCGCAACCCCGGTAAAAAACCCAAGATCGCCGTCTTCTCCGGCACCAAATTCGCCACCTCCACCCAGCTCAGCGCCCGCATTCTGGAGATGTTCAAACAGGACAGCTGGCCCAGCCTGCCGCGCCACACAGCCGATTGGCTGGACCTCCAGCGCCAGGTTTCCGAGCTTCCCCGCGCAGGCGCCCTGCTGATCGAAAGCTTCCCGCATGACGGCCGCGAGCACGCCTGCATCTATGGCTTCGCAGGCCGCAACGCCCAGCAGACGCTGGGGCTTCTCCTGACCAAGCGGATGGAGGAACTGGGCCTCGACCCCCTCGGCTTTGTCGCCACCGACTACGCAACCTTGATCTGGGGACTGGAGGAACTCACCGACCCGGCGCCGCTGTTCGACACCGGCGCCTTGCGCGACGGGCTGGAGGGCTGGCTGGCGGGCAATGCGGTGATGAAACGCGCCTTCCGCGGAGCGGCCACCATCGCAGGCCTCATAGAACGCAACACGCCGGGCCAGCGCAAGAACGGGCGGCAGGCCACCTTCTCCTCCGACATCCTCTATGACACGCTGCGCAAGTACGATCCCAATCACCTGCTGCTGGACATCACCCGCGAAGAAGCCCTGCGCGGGCTGGTGGATTTCGGACGGATCGAAGAAATGCTGGACCGCATCGAGGGCCGCATAATGCTCAGGCGGCTGCAACGGATTTCCCCCCTTGCCGCGCCGCTGCTGCTAGAGGCTGGAAAAGTGCCGGTCAAAGGCGCGGCAGAGGAGAAATTGCTGCTGCGGGAAACCGAAGCTCTGATGCAGCAATCCGGGCTCAGCGCCCTGCCGCAATAGGTCTTGCCAGCGCCGCTGGCACCGTTAAGAACGCACCATGAACGGCTTCGATTTCACCCTCGCAGGCGCCCGCCTGACCGCCCTCGGCAGCGGCGCTCTCTGGTGGGCGGAGCAGCGCACCCTCTGCGTCTCCGACCTGCATCTGGGCAAGTCCGAACGCCACGCGCGGCGCGGCGGCAGCGTTCTGCCGCCCTATGAAACCCGCGACACGCTGGACCGGCTCGAAGCCGCGCTGGAGATCACCGGCGCGCAAACGCTGATCTGCCTTGGTGATAGTTTCGACGATGACGCAGCCTGCCGCGCGCTGCCCCAGGCTGATCTGAACCGCATCGCCCGCCTGATGCAGAATCGCCGCTGGATCTGGATCGAGGGAAACCACGACCCTGCCCCGCCAGCCCTTGGCGGAGAGCACGCCGCCGCCCTGACGCTGGGCCCGCTCACCTTCCGCCACATTGCCGACCCGAAATCCAGCGCGGAAATCTCCGGCCACTACCACCCCAAGGCGCGGCTGCGCAGCACCTCCCGGCCCGCCTTTCTGCTCGACCGGTTTCGTCTGATCCTGCCTGCCTTCGGAACCTACACCGGGGGCCTGCGCAGCAGCGATCCTGCGTTCACTCCGCTGATGGCACCCGACGCCCTCGCGATCCTGACAGGGCCGCGGCCGCTGCCGGTGCCGATGCCGCGCTGACCAGGCAAATGGCGCAGCGTCACCTGCGCAAGGCGCCGGCGCTCCACTATGCTGCTGGCAGACCAGCAGAAGGACACCGCAATGGAAGACCGCATCCGCAGCAGCTTCGCCAAGCAAAGCATGATGCAAACACTGGGCGCCGAAGTCGAAAGCGTCGCAGCAGGTGAAGTGGTGATCACCGCCCCGATCCTGCCGGGCAGCCGCCAGCAGCACGATGTGGCCCATGCCGCCCTCAGCTTCGCCATCGGCGACACGGCGGCAGGCTACGCCGCGCTCACCGTGATGCCCGAGGACTGCGAAGTGATGACCGCAGAGATGAAGATCAACCTGCTGGCTCCCGGCGCCGGAGAACACCTGCGCGCCACCGGCAAGGTCATCAAGCCGGGCCGCCGCCTTGTCATCGTCACGGCAGAGGTCCACGCAATAACAGGCAAGGAGGAAAAGCTGGTTGCCCTCCTGCAGGGCACCATGGTTCCGGTCACTTCCTGACCCCCGACTTTTCATCTTTCCAAACAAATACTCCCGCCGGAGGCGTCCGGCGGGAGCTGGTCAGGTCAACGCTCAGCGTTCTGCGCTTACGCGGTCAGGCCTTCCGGCTCGGCCAGGTTGTTGGCGCGGCAGGCGGCGGTCACCGTGTTGGCCAGCAGGCAGGCGATGGTCATCGGGCCGACACCGCCCGGCACCGGGGTGATGGCGCCCGCGCGCTCAGCCGCAGAGGCATAGTCCACATCGCCCACCAGGCGGGTCTTACCCTCGCCCTTCTCCGGCGCGTCAATGCGGTTGATGCCAACGTCGATCACGGTGGCGCCTTCCTTGATCCAGTCGCCCGGCACCATCTCCGGACGGCCCACGGCCGCCACCACGATGTCGGCGCGGCGCACCACATCCGGCAGATCCTTGGTGCGGCTGTGCGCAATCGTCACGGTGCAGCTGTCGCCCAGCAGCAATTGCGCCATCGGCTTGCCGACAATGTTGGAGCGGCCGATCACCACCGCGTCCAGGCCCGACAGCGAGCCGTGGTGCTCGCGCAGCATCATCAGGCAGCCCAAGGGCGTGCAGGGCACCATCGACTTCTGGCCGGTGCCCAGCAGGCCGACGTTGGAGATGTGGAAGCCGTCCACATCCTTCTCCGGCGCGATCGAGTTGATCACCAGATCCTCGTCCAGATGCCCCGGCAGCGGCAGCTGCACCAGGATGCCATGCACCTTCGGGTCGCTGTTCAGCTGATCGATCAGCGCCAGCAGATCGGCCTCGGAGGTGCCCGCGTCCAGCTTGTGCTCGAACGAGTTCATGCCCACCTCAACGGTGCTCTTGCCCTTGGAGCGGACATAGACCTGAGAGGCCGGGTCCTCGCCCACCAGCACCACCGCCAGCCCGGGGGTGATGCCATGCTCCTCTTTCAGCCGCGCCACATGCTCCGCCACCTGGCCGCGCACCTTGGCCGCAAAGGCCTTGCCGTCAATCACTGTTGCTGCCATTGCTCTCTTCCTTTCCGCCGGGGGCGCCGCCCCGGATCCGGTCCCGTCATCTCAAAGCTTCAGCGGCCCGGGTGTCCCCGGGCCGCTGCATTCCGTTTGCGGTGCCTTAGAACAGGCCTTCGATCTGGCCGTCATCGTTCAGGCAGATGGTTTCCGCCGCCGGTTTGCGCGGCAGCCCCGGCATTGTCATGATCTCGCCGCAGACCGCAACGATGAAGCCGGCACCGGCCGACAGGCGCACTTCGCGCACCGGCACCGAGTGGCCCACCGGCGCCCCGCGCAAGCTCGGGTCGGTCGAGAAGGAGTACTGGGTCTTGGCCATGCAGACCGGCAGGTTGCCGTAGCCCGCTTCTTCCCATTCCTTCAGCTGGTTGCGGATCTTGTTGTCCGCCAGCACCTCGTCGGCGCGGTAGATGCGCTTGGCGATGGTCTCGATCTTCTCGAACAGCGGCATCTCGTCGGGGTAGATCGGCGAGAAGTTGGCAGAGCCTGCATCGACGATCTCAACCACTTTCTCCGCCAGCGGCGCAGAGCCCTCGGAGCCCAGCTCCCAGTGGCGCGACAGCACCGCCTCGACGCCGTGGGTGGCGCAGTAGGCTTTGACGGCGTCAACTTCGGCATCGGTGTCGGTCACGAAGTGGTTGATCGCAACCACCACCGGCACGCCGAAGGATTTGACGTTCTCGATGTGGCGGCCGAGGTTGGCGCAGCCCTTGTTGACCGCATCGACGTTCTCGGCGCCCAGATCCGCCTTGGCAACGCCGCCGTTCATCTTCATCGCGCGCACGGTGGCCACCAGCACCACCGCCGACGGCGCGATGCCTGCCTTGCGGCACTTGATGTTCATGAACTTCTCGGCGCCCAGGTCCGCGCCGAAGCCCGCCTCGGTGACCACATAGTCGGCCACTTTCAGCGCGGTCTTGGTGGCGATCACCGAGTTGCAGCCGTGCGCGATGTTGGCAAACGGGCCGCCGTGCACGAAGGCCGGGTTGTTTTCCAGGGTCTGCACCAGGTTCGGCTGCATCGCGTCTTTCAGCAGCACGGTCATCGCGCCTTCGGCCTTGATGTCGCGGCAGTAGACCGGGGTCTTGTCGCGGCGGTAGGCCACGATGATGTCGCCCAGGCGCTTCTCCAGGTCCTTCAGATCGTTGGCCAGGCACAGGATCGCCATCACTTCCGACGCCACGGTGATGTCAAAGCCCGCTTCGCGCGGGAAGCCGTTGGAGACGCCGCCGAGGGAGGCGGTGATCTGGCGCAGGGCGCGGTCGTTCATGTCGACCACCCGGCGCCATGCGACGCGGCGCACGTCGATCTCGCACTCGTTGCCCCAGTAGATGTGGTTGTCGATCATCGC
>NZ_JBQKUH010000044.1:0-37577 GCF_054968485.1 Leisingera sp. G5_S3_59_S7 | reverse complement strand
CATCACCCCCGCGATCTCGGCGCTGGCCTTCATCATCGTGGTGCTGACGGTGATTGCGGCATTGGCCAATGAGGCCTCGATCCGCCGCAAGGAGCTGGTCGCGGCGGCGCGCCAGAAGGCCACGGTTGAGGAGCTGGAAAGCGGCAGGCTGCGGCTGCCCGGCTTCCTCAGCTCCAACGCCGCGGCGGTGGCGCTGGTGGTTGTCGCCTGCGCCACGGTGGCGGTGGTCGGCACCGCATCGGTCTACAGCCCGGCGCAATGCATCGCCGATGTGCAGGAGCAGAAGCGTCTGGAGACCGAGCAGCGCATCCAGGAGCTGCGCCGCCAGCGCGAGCTGCGCCGCCAGGAGCAGCTGGAGCAGCAGGGCGGCAGCCCCGCCCCGGCCCCAAGCGCACCCGCAACCGGCGGCAGCTCCGGCTTCGGCGGCGTCTTCGCCCCCGGCAACCTGTCGGGCAGCGGCGAGGCCGGCACAGAGGCGGAGCAGGACCCGCAGGACAGCGGCGCGGGCAGCAGCTCCGGCTTCGGCGGCGCCTTCGATCCCGGCAACCTGTCCGGCGGCAGCGATGACAGCAGCTCAGGCAACTGAAACCGGAAATATAACAGAAAAGGCGGCCGAAGGGCCGCCTTTTTCATGACTGGGACCGGGTGCTTTCAGGCCAGAGACCCTGCCGGATGGCGGTCTGCGTAATACTGTTTGCGGAAAGCTTGCGGACTGGTCTTGTATTCGCGCTTGAACCATTCCGTCAGGCTGCTGCGGGAGCCGAAGCCGGTGGCGGCGACGATTTCGGCCAGCGGCAGGGTGGTGTGCAGCAGCAATTGGCGGGCCTTTTCGATGCGCAGCTTGCGGTAGGCGGCAAGCGGGCTGGTGCGGGCCTTTTGCTGGAAGCGTCGCTCCAGCTTGCGGGGCGAAACGCCGGCCTGCTGGGCGATGTCGCGGATCAAAAGCGGCTCTTCCAGGTTCTGCTGCATCAGGTCGAGGATCTTGACGATCAGCGCATCGCCGCCTGCGGTCTGGCGCAACTGCAGCGAGACCTTGGACTGTTCCGACACAGGCCCGAAGGCAAGGCCGAGGTAATCGCAGACCGCATCAGCGATGAACGGCCCGCGGTCGGCGCGCAGGAAGCCTGCCAATACGCGCAAGGCAGCAAAGCTGCTGACGGCGGTGCTGATGCGGCCTGAATTCGTAATCAGAGTGCCAGCCGGGGCGCAAGCCAGCTGCTCTTCCTCTGCGGCGGCGGCAAAGTTTGAATGCACGGCGCTTTCAACCGGTGCATTTATCCCGGTTTCGGGCAGCAGAAAAATGGCGCTGCCGGCAAAGAGGCTGCGCTGTGCCTGGCGGCAGATCCGCTGCAGGCTGGCCTTTTCGCCGGAGTTGAGCGGCCAGCGGCTGGTAATGCCGCCGAGGAAAATCACCGTTTGCGGCTTCCATCCGGGGGGAACTGCGCGCATCTGCGAGCTGAGGTTGCGCACGGCGGTGCGGTAGCCGCTGTCGGGGAACAGATCATTGGCGGCGCGGAAAACTTCGCAGATCATCTGGGCCGCGGCAGGGGGCTCTGACTGCGGCAGAATGATTTCGACGTCGTGGAGGCGGGCCTGCGCCACGTTGTCAGCGGAGCGCCGGGACGCTGGCACGGTCAGCGGTTCGAGACGGGACATCATTCTCTCCTCTGAGCGGTCATGCGGGGGTGCAGCGCTGGGGGGGGCTGCGGGGGTGCCCCGCCGGGCAGGCCGGCGGGGCGGGAGGCCTGACGGATCAGGCCTCGCTTTCTTCGTACTCCGACATCGGCGGGCAGGTGCAGACCAGGTGACGGTCGCCGTAGGCGTTGTCGACCCGGTTCACCACCGGCCAGTATTTGTCGACACCCAGGTTGCCCGGCGGGAAGCAGGCCTGTTCGCGGCTGTAGGGACGGTCCCATTCGCCGACCAGGTCGCGCACCGTGTGCGGTGCGTGCTTGAGCGGGTTGTTCTGCGCGTCGATCTTGCCGTCGATGATGTCCTGCGCCTCCGAACGGATTGACAGCATGGCATCGCAAAAGCGGTCCAGCTCATCCTTGGGTTCGGATTCTGTCGGCTCAACCATCAGCGTGCCTGCCACCGGCCAGGACATGGTCGGTGCATGGAAGCCCGAGTCGACCAGGCGCTTGGCGATGTCGTCCACGGTGACGTCGCCTTCCTCTGCCAGCGGGCGGGTGTCCAGGATGCACTCATGCGCAACGCGGCCCGTTTCCGAGGTGTAGAGGATCTTGTAGGCCTCTTTCAGGCGCGCCGCGATGTAGTTGGCGTTCAGGATCGCCACACGCGTCGCCTGGGTCAGGCCTTCGCCGCCCATCAGCAGGCAGTAGGCCCAGCTGACCGGCAGGATCGAGGGTGAGCCGAACGGAGCTGCCGAGACCGGACCCACGGCGGTGCCGTATTCCGGGTGGCCCGGCAGATGCTCTGCCAGATGCGCCTTGACGCCGATCGGACCCATGCCGGGGCCGCCGCCGCCATGCGGAATGCAGAAGGTCTTGTGCAGGTTCAGGTGGCTGACGTCGCCGCCGATGTCACCCGGACGCGACAGGCCGACCATGGCGTTCATGTTGGCGCCGTCGATGTACACCTGGCCGCCGTGCTCATGGGTGATGCCGCACACCTCCTGCACGGTGGTCTCGAACACGCCATGGGTGGACGGGTAGGTGATCATGCAGCCTGCGAGATGGTCAGAGTGCTTTTCTGCCTTCTCGCGGAAGTCGGCCAGGTCGATGTTGCCGTTGTCATCCGCCTTGATCGGAACCACTTTCCAGCCAACCATCTGTGCAGAGGCCGGGTTGGTGCCATGTGCGGAGGTCGGGATCAGGCAGACGTTGCGGTGACCTTCGCCGCGGGCGGTGTGGTAGTTGCGGATGGTCAGCAGGCCCGCGTATTCGCCCTGCGCGCCGGAGTTCGGCTGCTGGGAGATCGCGTCATAGCCGGTGATCTGGCAGAGCTTGTCGTTCAGATCGGCGATCATCTGGTGGTAGCCCTGCGCCTGGTCCTCCGGGCAGAAGGGGTGCAGGTTGCCGAATTCCGGCCAGGTGACCGGGATCATTTCGATGGTCGCGTTCAGCTTCATGGTGCAGGAGCCCAGCGGGATCATTGCACGGTCCAGCGCCAGGTCGCGGTCGGCCAGACGGCGCATGTAGCGGGTGATCTCTGCCTCGGCCCGGTTCTTGTGGAAGATCGGGTGGGTCAGATACTCGCTTTCCCGCAGCGCATAGTCGGGCAGGCGGTAGGCGCGGTTCTTGACGCTGTCGTCCTTCTTCCCGATGCCGAAGGCGCCCCAGACCGCTTCGATGGTCTCGGCGCGGGTCTGCTCGTCCAGCGAGATGCCGATACGGTCTTCACCCACCTTGCGCAGGTTCACGCCGCGGGCAACGGCCGCTTCCATGACGGTTTTCTGCAGCGGGCCGACTTCGACGGTGATGGTGTCAAAGAACACTTCCGGCTCCACCTTGAAGCCGTGCTCCTCCAGACCAGCAGCCAGGCGCGAGGTTTTGCGGTGCACCGACTGGGCGATGGCCTTGATACCGTCGGGGCCGTGGTAAACCGCATACATCGACGCGATGACGGCCAGCAGCGCCTGCGCGGTGCAGACGTTGGAGTTGGCTTTTTCGCGGCGGATGTGCTGTTCGCGGGTCTGCAGCGCCAGGCGGTAGGCCTTGTTGCCGCGGGCGTCAACCGACACGCCGATGATGCGGCCGGGCATGGCGCGCTTCAGCTTGTCGGTGGTCGCCATATAGGCCGCGTGCGGGCCGCCATAGCCCATCGGAACGCCAAAGCGCTGGGTGGAACCGATGGCAATATCCGCACCCATCTCGCCGGGCGACTTCAGCAGCGCCAGCGCCAGGATGTCGGCGGCGACAACGGCGATGCCCTTGTGCTCATGGATGGCTTCGATTTCCTTGGTGAAATCACGCACATGGCCGTAGGTGCCGGGATACTGGAAGATCGCGCCAAACACCGCGCCCGGGTCCAGCTCGTCCGGATCGGCAACCACCACGTCGATGCCCAGGGGCTCGGCGCGGGTCTGGATCACGGCGACGGTCTGCGGGTGGCAGTTTTTATCGACAAAGAAGGCCGCGTTGTTCGCCTTGGAGCGCGAGCCGCGGTGCGCCATTGCCATGGCTTCGGCAGCGGCGGTGGCTTCATCCAGGAGCGAGGCGTTGGCGATGTCCAGGCCGGTCAGGTCGCTGACCATAGTCTGGAAGTTCAAGAGCGCTTCAAGACGGCCCTGGGAGATTTCCGGCTGATAAGGGGTATAGGCGGTGTACCAGGCCGGGTTTTCCAGGATGTTGCGCAGGATCGGTGCCGGCGTGGTGGTGCCGTAGTAGCCCTGGCCGATCAGCGAGGTCAGAACCTGGTTCTTGGAGGCCACCTGCTTCATGTGGAAGAGGGCATCGCGCTCGGTCATCGCCGGGCCCCAATCCAGCGCCTCTTTCTGGCGGATGGCGGGCGGCACGGTGGCGTCGATCAGCTCGTCCAGGGTTTTAAAGCCGATCACCTGCAGCATATCGCGCATCTCGGTCGGAGACGGGCCGATATGGCGCCGGTTGGCGAAGTCGTAGGCTTCGTAATCGGTAAGTTTGAAGGCCATTTAAAGCGCTCCTGTATGAAGGTCACGCCCGGCCGGAAGCGCAGGAGCCTCCGGCGGGGATATTTTTAGCCAGATGAAAAGCGGATCCGGGCGGGTTGCGGCGGGTCCGCCAGGGGCCTCAGCCGATCAGGGCCTTGTAGCCGTCCAGATCCATCAGATCGTCCAGCTGGGAGGCGTCGGAGATCTTGATCTTGTAGATCCAGGCATCACCTTCCGGGCTTTCGTTCAGCGCGGCGGGGTTGTCGGCCAGGGTTTCGTTCACCTCGATCACTTCGCCGTCCAGCGGCGCGTAGATTTCCGACGCGGCCTTTACCGACTCGATGACGCCGATCTCGCCGCCTTTTTCGAACTCGTCGCCGGCTTCGCGCTGCTCGACAAAGACAACTTCGCCCAGCTGGTCGGCGGCGTGCTTGGTAATGCCCAGAGTTGCAGTGTCGCCTTCAACGGTGATCCACTCGTGGTCTTCGGAATAATAGGTGGCCATGTTGACTCTCCTGATGATGTCTTAGCGTTTGTAGTTCTGAGTGACGAAAGGCAGGGCGACGATCTCAGCCGGTTGCGCCTTGCCGCGGATGATGAGGTTCACCTTGGTTCCCGGCGCGGCATGGTCGGCCGCAACATAGCCCATGGCGACCGGGCCGCCGACGGTGGGGCCGAAGCTGCCCGAGGTGATGGTGCCGAGAGTATCGCCGCCTTCGCTTTGAACTTCCACACCCTGACGGGCGGGGGCGCGGCCTTCGGGTTTGATGCCGAGCAGTTTCTTGGACGGGCCCTCGGCCAGTTCCTTCTGGATGCGGGCGGCACCGGGGAAGCCGCCTTCTTCCTTGCGGCGCTTCTGGATGGCCCAGGAGAGCGACGCCTCGATCGGCGAGGTCGACTGGTCGATGTCGTTGCCATAGAGGCAAAGGCCGGCCTCCAGGCGCAGGCTGTCGCGGGCGCCGAGGCCTGCCGGTTCGCAATCGTCATGGGCCAGGAACAGTTTGGAAATGCGGATGGCATCGGCTTCCGGGATCGAGATTTCGTAGCCGTCCTCGCCGGTGTAGCCCAGGCGCGAGATGCGGCACTCGGCGCCGTCAATGTCTGCCACGGTGGTTTCCATGAACTTCAGGTCACGGGCGGCGGGGCAAAGTCCGCCCACCACGTCCTCGGCCTTGGGGCCCTGCACGGCAACCAGCGCGCGGTCGAAGATCTCAGTCACTTCGACGCCGTCCAGGTTGGCCTGCATGTGCGGGATGTCCTGGTGGCGCAGCGCGGCATTCACCACGACAAAGTAGTGGTCGCCGGCGTTGGAGACGATCAGGTCGTCCATGATGCCGCCGTCTTCGTTGGTGAAGAAGCCGTAGCGGGCCTTGCCCTCTTTCAGGGAGGCATAGGCCTGCGGGCAAAGCGTTTCGAGCTTCTCGCCCACATTGTCGCCGCGCAGGATCACCTGGCCCATGTGGGAGACGTCAAACAGCGCGGCCTTTTCGCGGCACTGCTTGTGCTCGCCCATGATGCCCATGGGGTACTGGACCGGCATTTCCCAGCCGGCGAAGTCGACCATCTTGCCGCCAAGCTCGACGTGCAGGTCATAAAGCGGGGTGCGTTTGGGTGCGTCGGTCATCCTGTGCAGCCTTTGAATTTTTATGGTTTCGGGGTGGGGGAGGGCGCAGGGCGCGCCCTCCCGGAGGGATTACTCGGCAGCGTGGCCGGCTTCTTCCGATTTGCCGCCGGTGGCGAAGAACTCTTTCGTCACCTTGAAGACGATCGGGCTCAGCAGCGCCAGGGCAACCAAGTTCGGGATGGCCATCATCGCGTTCAGCGTGTCAGCCAGCAGCCAAATGAAGCCCAGGTCGGCAGTTGCGCCAAAGTAGATCGCGATGATCCACAGGATGCGGTAAGGCAGCATCACCTTCACACCGAACAGGAACTCCATGCACTTCTCGCCATAATAGGACCAACCGAGGATGGTGGTGAAGGCAAAGATCGACAGTGCGATGGCGATCAGGTAGCCGCCGATGCCCGGAAGCGAGGTTTCGAACGCCAGCGAGGTGAGCGCCGCACCGGATTCACCTGAGGTCCAGGCGCCGGACGCGATGATCGCCAGTCCGGTGATAGAGCACACGATGATCGTGTCGATGAAGGTGCCCAGCATGGCGATCAGGCCCTGGTTGACCGGGCCTTTGGTCTCAGCCGCTGCGTGGGCGATCGGGGCAGACCCCAGGCCTGCTTCGTTGGAGAACACGCCGCGGGCCACGCCAAAGCGGATCGCTGCCCAGACTGCCGCACCGGCAAAGCCGCCTTCGGCTGCGGACGGCGTGAAAGCATAAGTGAAGACCATGCCGAAGGCGGTGCCGATTGCATCTGCGTTGATGACCAGCACGATCAGGCCGGCGATGATGTAGCTGACCGCCATGAACGGAACCAGCGCGCCGGCCACAGCGCCGATGCGGGTGATGCCGCCCAGGATCACAGCGCCGGTCAGAACCATCAGCACGATGCCGGTGATGGAGGTGCTGAAGCCGAAGTTGGCTTCCAGAACCTGCGCCACGCCGTTGGCCTGCACGCCGTTGCCGATCCCGAAGGCCGCGATGGAGCCGAACACGGCAAAGGCGACGCCCAGCCAGGCCCATTTCGCGCCAAGGCCGTTCTTGATGTAGTACATCGGGCCGCCGACATAGTTGCCCTCTTCATCCTGTTCGCGGAATTTCACGGCGCAGACGGCTTCGGAGTATTTGGTGGCCATGCCGACCAGCGCAGTCATCCACATCCAGAACAGCGCGCCCGGGCCGCCGAGGAACACGGCGGTGGCGACGCCTGCGATGTTGCCGGTGCCGATGGTGGCCGACAGGGCGGTCATCAGCGCGTTGAACGGGGTGATCTGGCCTTCGCCGGTGCCTTCACGGCCCTGGAACATCAGGCCAAAACCCATGCCCAGTTTCCGGATCGGCATGAACTTCAGGCCAACCTGAAGGAAGAAGCCGACGCCGAGAATGAGGACCAGCATCATCGGCCCCCAAACCACGCCGTTTACGGCTCCTACGATTGAATTTAACGCTTCCATGGGTCTCCTCCCGCTTGCGTTAAGGTTAAATGCCCTTTGCCAAAGCCATCTGACGGGCCTCTTTCAGGGCGGCAAAATCTTCATCCGCGTGGAACGATGAACGGGTCAGCGGTGTCGCCGACACGTGCAAGAAGCCCTTGGCGCGGGCGATCTGTTCCAGCTGCGCAAATTCTTCCGGCGACCAGAAGCGGTCGATCGGGTGATGTTTGGGGGTGGGCTGCAGGTACTGGCCCACGGTCAGGAAATCGACCTGAGCGGCGCGCAGGTCATCCATCACCTGGCGCACATCATCCAAGGTTTCGCCCAGGCCGACCATGATGCCGGACTTGGTGAACAGCTGGGGGTTGGCGCGCTTGGCATCATCCAGCAGCCGCAACGAGGTATAGTAGCGCGCGCCGGGACGCACACGCGGATAGAGGCGCGGCACGGTTTCCAGGTTGTGGTTGAACACATCCGGTGCGGCCTCGAACACCGCCTGCGCGGCTTCGCCCTTGCCCAGGAAGTCCGGGGTCAGCACCTCGATGGTGGTGCCGGGATTCTGGTGGCGGGTGGCGCGGATGGTCTGGGCGATGTGTTCAGCGCCGCCGTCCTCCAGATCATCCCGATCAACGGAGGTGATCACCACATGGCGCAGGCCCAGCTTCTTGACCGCCGCCGCAACCCGGCCCGGCTCAAATGCGTCCAGCGTGTCCGGCTTGCCCGTGGTCACGTTGCAGAAGGAACAGCCGCGGGTGCAGACCTCGCCCATGATCATCATGGTGGCGTGGCGTTTGGACCAGCACTCGCCGATGTTGGGACAGGCGGCCTCCTCGCACACGGTCGCCAGATCATGCTCCCGCATCAGCTTGCGGGTCTCGTAATACTCCGCGCTTTCGATCTTCTTTTTGCGGATCCATTTCGGTTTGCGCGGGATGGCGCTGTCGGCCTTGTGGGCCTTTTCCGGATGGCGGGGGCGCAGCTGGATTGTCATCTGACAATTTTCTCCCGTTCAGGCGTGAATGGCGCGGCCAAGCGCGTCGAGGCAGGCTTCTTTCACCGCTTCGCCCATCGCCGGGTGCGCGTGGCAGGTGCGGGCGACATCCTCGACCGTGGCGCCCTTGGTCATCGCCAGCACCAGCTCGGCAATCAGGTCGCCGCCATGCGCGCCGCAAATATGGGCACCGAGGATCTTGCCGCCGGGTGTTGCCAGCACCTTCACCGCGCCGTCGGTTTCACCGGTGGAGCGGGCGCGGGAGTTGGCCATGAAGGCGAATTTTCCCGTGATGTAGTCGGTGCCTGCCTCTTTCAGCGCTTCCTCGGTCTGGCCGACGGAGGCAACCTCGGGGTCGGTGTAAACCACGCCCGGCACGGTGTTGTAATCCACATGGCCGTGCCGGCCTGCCAGCATCTCGACACAGGCGACGCCGTCTTCCTCTGCTTTGTGCGCCAGCATCGGCCCAGGCACGCAATCGCCGATGGCAAAGATGCCCGGAACGGAGGTAGAGAAGCGCTCGTCCACCTCAATGAAGCCCCTTGGGTTGATGGAAACGCCCAAGTCTTCCAGGCCCAGCCCACGGGTTACCGGGCGGCGGCCGATGGCGACCAGCACCTTGTCTGCCGCAAGCTGCTCTTCCTTGTCCTTGCCGACGCGGTCCAGCGTCAGAGTCAGGCCGTTTTCGCCCTTTTCGACGGTCTTCAGCGCGCGGCCCAGCTGAAACTTCAGCCCGCGCTTGCTCAGCGCCCGCTGGGACAGCTTGGCGATCTCGCCGTCGATGCCCGGCAGGATACGGTCGAGGTATTCCACAACCGTGACCTTGGAACCAAGGCGTGACCAGACCTGACCGAGTTCAAGCCCAATCACGCCGGCGCCGATCACCACCAGATGCTCCGGCGCGGCGTCCAGCGCCAGCGCCCCGGTGCTGCTCAGCACGTCCACCTCGTCGATTTCCACGCCGGGGAGGGCGGCGGGTTCCGATCCGGTGGCGATGAGGATGTTTTTTGCAGTGTAGCGGTCGTCTCCCACCTTGACCTGGCCGGGCGCCGGAATGCTGGCCCAGCCTTCGATGTGGTCGACACTGTTCTTCTTGAACAGAAACGCGATGCCCTTGGTCAGGTCGCCGACGATCTTGTCCTTGCGCGCCATCAGCGCACCCAGGTCCAGGCTGGCGCCCTCGACGGCGATGCCATGTGCGGACAGATGGGACAGCTCGGCATATTTGGCGGAGGAGGTCAGCAGCGCCTTGGAAGGGATGCAGCCGACGTTGAGGCAGGTGCCGCCCAGCGCGCCGCGGCCTTCGACGCAGGCCACCTTCATGCCCAGCTGCGCCGCGCGGATTGCTGCGACATAACCGCCCGGCCCAGCCCCGATCACGATCAGATCATATGCGCTCATTTGGTTTCTCCTCCGAATAACGGTTCAGGACCGGCACGTATGCTGCCGTATACGACGTCGCGTCTCCTATAGGAAACTTTTTCCCTTTTGCAAACTAAAAGTGCTGATAGGGAAATTTTGACCCGCGAATACATCAAAGCTAAGCTGCTTCCGGAACAGGAGAATTCGCAGAAATGGAACCAATTCCCTCAGAAGAAACAGGGCTGGGCCCCGAGGCCATGGAGGCTCCGGACGGGGAAGTCTTGGGGAAAATGATTCGCGACGCCCGCAAGGAGAAGGGGCTGACGCTGGAGGAAGCGGCCAAGGCAGCGGCCATCGGGCGCTCGACTTTGTCGAAGATCGAGAACAACCAGACCCGGCCCAGTTTCGAGATCATCCGCCGCCTGATGCAGACGCTGGAGCTGGAGACACCGCAGCTGTTCGTGCAGTCCGGTCAAAGTGGCGTTACCGGGCGGCGGGACTTCACCCGCACCGGCGAGGGCGAGCACAAGGAAACCACGACCTACGACCACGAGCTGCTGTGCAGCGAGCTGACCAGCAAGCGCATGGTGCCCTATATCAGCACCATCAAGGCCCGCGATGTCACCGAATTCGACAATTGGGTGCGCCACCAGGGCGAAGAGTTCATGTTTGTGCTGAGCGGCGAGGTGATCCTCTATACTGAGCATTACCGGCCGCTGCGCATGGGGCCGGGAGACTCGGTCTATTACGACAGCGGCATGGGCCATGGCTGCGTGTCGGTCAGCGAGGATGACGCCAAGGTGCTTTGGGTTTCGCTGGAAGTGTGACGGGGATGCTGCCCGGCGGGCCGCAGACCCGGACTGCCGGCTAAGCCGCTTTTACGGGCCGTCAGCTTGGCATACACCTGCTGGAAAGGAGGCGCGCTGCCATGAAACTGGACCCTGTTGATATCTCGAAAACGGCCTCGGCTTCGGCAGCGGTGTTCGAGGCCCTGCGCCAGGCCATCATCGAGGGGCGGCTGGCGGAGGGGGAGCCGCTCCGCCAGGATGAGATAGCCCGCCACTTCAAGACCAGCAGGCTGCCCGTGCGCGAAGCAATCAACCGGCTGGAGGAGCACGGGCTGGTCCGGACCCAGCGCTTTAAGGGTGCCGTGGTGGCCGGACTGTCGGCGGATGAAGCCGCCGAGATCTTTGATTTCCGCGCGCTGCTTGAGCCGGAGATCATCCGCGATGCAGTGCCGCGGATGCCGCCAGAGCTGCTGGCACAGGCCCGTGCTGACTTTGCGGCTTTTGACGCCTCGAAAAATCCGATGGAATGGGGGGTGCTGAACCGCGCCTTCCATGACGGGCTGTACAGTGCCAGCAAGCTGACCTTTTTCCGCGAGGCGGCCAGCGGCGCAATGGACCGGATCGACCGCTATATCCGGGCGCAGCTGGTGATGAGCAACGGCATGGAACGCGCTGGCCGGGAGCATCTTGCCATCCTGGAGGCCTGCGAAGCGGGCGATGCCCGGCGGGCCTCGGACCTGACCAGAGCGCATATTCTGGAAGCCAAAGCATCCTTGCTGGCGCATTTCCCGGTGCTTTCGGGGGCCTGACAGCCGCAGGAGACCGCTATGCCGGCATAAGTCCCAAGCTTCCGGCCATACTGTCCATGCTCCCAAGCGCCGGCTGGCGAGCGTGATGATCAGCAGCTCTGGCCTCCTGGCGGATGGGGGGGCGGCCAGGGCTGCGCGATAAGCAGCATGCGCCCGCCCGGCCGGCGCGGGGCACCCGCCGCGTGAAGGCCTGCTGCCGGGCCTGGCCGCCGGTATTGCCCCGGACAATGCAGCCAAAAACCGTGATATCCGCGGCGCCCGCCGCAGTTCCCGCGAGGCCCGGCCAAATGCCGGGAAAGGCGCGGGGCCGCCGAAGCTGCAGCAACCGGGGTTTCTTGCCGTTACTTCATTCCGGAACAGGGCGGCTGCTGGCTGCAAACCGTTTTAAATAACGCAGCGGTGGCGGGTTTGACCGCCTTGACGGGGGCAGGGCGCGCCGGGCTTGGTCCCTCCGGCAGACCGGCAGCGGCACAACAAGGGCGCTGTCAGGCCGGCTTCTGCATCTGGTTTTTTTCAAGGCAGACCAGAAACCGGATCGTCGTGCCGGTCTCCGCGTGCGGATCGCACCAGATTGTCCCGTTATGACGCTTGGCGATTTTGGCGCAGGTTGCCAGTCCAAGACCGGTGCCAGGCTGGTCGCTGCCGCGCTGCAGCCGCTTGAAGGGCTCAAATATCTTCTCCCGGTACTCCGGCGGAACGCCAATCCCGTTATCCGCCACAGAGATCATCACGCCGGCGCCCGCGGGTTCGGCGGTCACGGAGATTTCGGGTGTTATGCCGCCGCTGTACTTGATGGCGTTGCCGATCAGGTTTTGCAGCAACTGCACGATGTCCGGCGGGAAACACGAGACGCTCAACCCGCCGGGCTGCCATTCGATCCGGGCGCCGGATGCCGCAAGATCCTGCGCCATAACAGCGCGCAGGCTGTCGAACAGGCTCTCGACAGTGACATATTCCGCGGTGCCATTGCTGTGCGGGTTGATATGGCTTGCCAGCCGTTCAATCAGCTCGGAGGTCTTGCGGACCGACTTTTTCATCAGCTCCAGCTGCCGTGCCACCTCGTCAAATTCCCCGTCTTGGTAATCCTCCTGAATCTGGTCGCTGAGAAACTTGATGGCCCTGAGCGGCGCCCGCATGTCATGCACCAGCACATCGGAAAACAGCCGCAGCTCATTCTGCTGCTCCTGGATTCTCCAGCGCATTTCCGCGACCTTCAACCCGTTGGCAACCATCCGCTGGAGAGCCTCGGCAGTAATGGCGGATTTGGGAATGTAATCGCTGGCGCCTGCCAGAATGACACTCTTGGCGATTTCCTCGTCGCCTTGGCCGGTGGTCATAAACAGAACTGCCCGCGGCCAGGTTGCCGTCAGCTGCGCGATAAGGTCCAGCCCGGTGCCGTCCGGCAGAAGGTAGTCCAGAATGATCACGTCAACCGGCAGACCGGCTTGAGACAAGGCGCCTTTGCCGCTGTCCGCCTCGAAGACCTTGGCATCCGGGTGCGATTGCAGCAGCAGCCTGCGCACGAGCTTCCGGTCACCAGCGTCGTCGTCAATGATCAGGATGTTGAGAACCGTCATCGGACACCTTTCTGATGTGAACTTCGGGCAGTTCAACGATGCGCCAGTAATGGTCGAGCGTCGCCATCAGGTCGACAAACATGTCTCCGGCATTGGACTTGAGAATGTAGCCGGCCACATTGTTGGCATAGGCCGCAGAGATGTCCCTTTCGTCCTCAGATGTTGTCAGCACGATAAACAGGATCTTGCGCAGCACAGGATCGGCGCGGATCTCCTCCAGCAGTTCAATGCCGTTTTTCCGGGGCATGTTGATATCGCTCAGCACCACGAAGCTGGGCGGCGGCACCTGGCTCATTTCGCCGCGCAGGAAGGCCAAAGCCTCGACACCGTCGGTGAACCGCTGAATCGGATTGGCGATCTTGGCCCGGCTGAAAGCGCGGCGCAGGGCCTTGGCATCGCCGTCATCATCCTCGACAAGAACGATATTAAGGGCAGGGCGGCCTGCGGGGGGACTGTTGAGTGTCATGCTGGGGTCTCCTTGCTCAGGGCCTCCTGCGGCCAGGTGCAGCGAAAACAGCTCCCGCTGGCAGCGGACCGCTGGGCTGCGGTTCGGCCGACGGCCGCCATCACGCGTTTCTTTCTCAAGGCCCGCCCTCTGCCGCGGCCTTCAACGTGTTCCTCCGGTTTAAGTTCTTGGAGGATTTTTGAGCTTTTGGTGCGGTGCTGCTTTGCAAGTGCGGGGGGATCGCCGCACACTGAAAATTGGCCGATGGACTCTCCCGCGTTGACACCGATCCAGACAGTGCCTTTTGCTTGGTCCCGGTGCCGGATGCCGGTTGTCATCTGGTTCAGCAGACCCGCCTTTAGCGGAAGCCTGGGCAAAGGCAGCCCTCTGTTGCGGCGGGAAGACTGCACTATCCTTCCAATCCGGCCATGCTGCAGCACCGGGCTTCCTGCCTGCCCTTCCGCCCTGTCCGCGGTGACCTCAGGCGCGCGCGTCCGGCGGGTGCGCAAATGAGGCAACAATTCTTCCAGCAGCCAGTTCGAAGCGTTTTGAATGCTCCGCAAGGCGGCTTTCGCACTGTGACAGGCGAAACAGGCAGGCTGCTCCAGATTTTCCTTGGACCTCCGGAGCGGTATGGCCAAGGGCGGCATCCGGTCTTCAGCCAAATTGCACTCGGTTATAACCTTGATAGCGCATGGAAAAAAATCATCACGCCAAGGGCGGGCCTGGCTGGCGGCAATTTCGGGCGGCATCTTTGACCGCTGCTTCGTGCCGCCGAGACAGGCATCGCCCGCGTCTCTGAGGCGATGCAGAATATTCTCCGGCGCGTTCAAAGGCAGCAGTTCCGGATCGCTATGACACAAGTGCGTGGCCGCCCTAACGCTTCCGGCCGGGTCTGGTGGCAGGCCCCGGGTATTCACCCGCCAGGCGTCCTGCAAGCTGCCGCCACTCATCAGAAAGCGCAGCCGGGTACCGGAGGCCCCTTTGGTGATGGGGCTGGCAGACATCTGGTCCTGTTTCGTTTGCGATTGTTCCACGGCCAGGCCGACCGGATCCAGCTGATTGCCGCTGATGCAGCAGCGCTTGACGCCGGCGATTGCAGGGCGGGAGCCAAAGGCGTTCAGGTCCGTTTCCAGATCAGCAAAATCCCCGCCAACATAGCAGGCGCGGATTTGGTTATTCGTGGCGAGTTGCTGAGTTACCTGTTTCCCAATACGCTGTTTTGCGTTCAAGCAGCCGGCAGTGAAGATCAGCGGCAGAGAAACCCCTATGACGCAGACGACAGTTAAGGCAGCTTTGGTCTTCATTCATTTGCGCTCCGCAAGCGGTTTGAGGTTCTCTGCCCCTGGATGGGCAGGCATCTGCCCAGGGCGGCAGGAAGAACTGCTGCCCGCAGTGGCAGGCCGTTATTGCAGCAAATTGGGTGAAGCTTTGGCGGTAAACTCCCGGGTGTCTTCGATCACGCTGTCCAAGTCGTCCATGAACACAACAAGATCCTTGCAGCTGCGTTCCAGCATCGAGACATCCGACAGAACGGCGGGGGGCACGCCGCCATCCTGACGCGCCTGCGACTTGATCACCCGCACCCCCGCGAGCGTCCTCCTCAGAAGCAGCCGAAGATCGGGCCCGCAGCCGACGATGAACCGCTGGAAGAACCGTTTCAGCTCCTTTTCTGAGGCCCGAGCGCTGGACAATTGGCCATAAAGCGCCCGCCGCTCCAGCGCTGAGGCGATGGATTTCATCAGGGAATCCGTCGTCAGCTCATCCTTGACGATGTAATCCGCGCAGCCCCGGCGCATGGCCTCGACGGCGATATGATAATTTGTCGCGCTGGTCAGCATTATAGGAACCGCCTGAACTTGATCTTCATGAGTCACCAGCTGCTTCAACGCATCCAGCCCAGTGTCCATGCCCAGGTTGTGATCGAGGAACACCAGATCGAACTGCTCCGTGTCCAGCTGCTGGCGCATTTCATCCAGGTTTGCTGCTTCGTGGAATTCAGCCGTCATCCCGGCTTTGCGGCACAGCTTGTTCAGGCGCAGCCTGTCAACCTCATCATCATCAACGGAGAGGATGTTCAGATTGACAGCCTGCAGAACCGGCGGGGCGCCCTTGTTGGGGAACTGATTATTTCTCATCCTGATACCTTTTAAAACTGCGCTGCACCCGGATCGGTTGCCTGGGCGTTCACTCTAAGCGGCATTGTAGCCGCTCAATTTCACGTATGGGTTTATTATCTTGAGGCATTTGATTAAGGAAATCTGAGCTCCGGCCAGCGTTGCTGGGATTTTACGTTAAGGATACGTTGGGCAACTTCTATTTGCGGCACCCTTGCGTTTCAGGGTGCAGGACAGTCAGCCAAGGACGCTTGGAGCAGAAAATTTATTGAAAATTCTTGGCAGTAAGACCCGTCCGGCCCGCTCTGACGGGGCCGGATGCCAATCACTTATGGACATACGCGGAAAGGGCGCCGCGCCACGCTGGAGTTTCTTTGGCCTAAAGCTGTTGCCGCATCGCACAGCGGCAGCGGCCGGAACTCCCGCTGCGGAGGCTAAGCGATCCCTTGCGGTGGTCTACGGTCCGCGCCCCGCCGGAGGCGTAGCGGCGCGGTATGGCTGAACGGTTTGCAAGTCTCATAGGGACAGCAGAAAGGCTGCAGTATAAGGTCCGCCGCGCCAGCCCTGCCATCCCTTGCTGCAGAGAGTCCTGTTGATATCCGCTGCCGGAACGGCGTCTCGGCCGCAGGTTTAAGCGCCACCGCTCCAGACTTGCCAGTGAAAGGCGGGCTGTGCGCCCGCTTAGATCAGAAGTCCTCCCATTTGCTTGCCCCGCCGGTGCCTGTTGCCGCGGGCCTTGCTGCGGCCCCATCCGCAGGCAAGCCAGGCTCATCCTTCCAGAAATCATCCGGCGCCTCAGTGCCGTGCGCACTGGGCTTCGGTATCACCTGGTGGTCCGGGCGGGGTGCTTGCTGCGCGTCAATCGTGAAATGGGACACGAGTTCAGCCAGTTTGCTGGAATCGGTGTGCAGCATGTGGCCGGCCGCGGTGGCCTCTTCGACCATGGCCGCGTTCTGCTGGGTCACCTGGTCAAGCTGGGTGACGCCGGTGTTGATCTCCGCCAGCCCGGTCGACTGCTCGGCTGCGCCCTCGGCAATGCCGGACACCAGCTGCGAGATATGGGTGACCCGTTCGACGATGCTTTGCAGCGCCTCACCGGCCTTGCCGACCAGATCCACGCCGCGCTCCACCTGTTTGGAGCTGTCGCTGATCAGGGTCTTGATCTCCATCGCCGCGTCCGAGGAGCGCTGCGCCAGGGCCCGCACCTCGCTGGCAACCACGGCAAAGCCCTTGCCGGCCTCGCCTGCCCGCGCCGCCTCGACGCCTGCGTTCAGCGCCAGCAGGTTGGTCTGGAAGGCAATGTCGTCGATCACCGAGATGATCTGGCTGATGTGGTTCGAGCTCTGCTCGATCTCGGTCATGGCAGCGACGGCATTCCCGACCACGGAGCCGCTGGATTCGGCTTCGGCGCGCGCTTCCTCCATCGTCGCCTCAACGCTGCGGGCGCCTTCGGCGGCGGATTTCACCGACGCGGTCAGCTCATCCAGTGCCGCCGCGGTCTCCTCCAGCGTGGCGGCCTGGCTCTCGGTGCGGTGGGAGAGGTCATCGGAGGCCTGGCTGATCTCCTCGGCCCCGTTGCGGATACTGCCGGCCGCCACGATCACTTGCTGCACTGTCTCCTTCAGGGTTTCCAGTGTCAGATTGTAGTCATGGCGCAACTGCTCATGATCCTTCGGGAAGGCCTGGGTGATCGGCTGTGAGAAATCCCCGGCGGACAGCCGCACCAGGCCGGCGCTCAGGCTTTCGACCACGAACTGCTGCTGCTGCTGCAGCTCGTTGCGGCGTTCTTCGGCAAGGCGTGCCTGTTTCAGGTCGGCCTGCATCGACACCAGTGTCTTGCCGATCTTGCCGATTTCGTCGTTGCGTGCAGCGGCGTCGATGCTGGTGTCAAGATCGCCCGCGGCGACCGCCTCCATGTGCCTGCAGATTTTGTCGACCGGGCGGGTGATCGACCGCGCGAACAGCCAGCCAAGGAAGGAGACAGCCGCAGCACAGGACAGCGAGATCAGCAGCATGATCTGGCGCTGGCGGACCGCGGGCGCCAGAATTTCCTCCCGGTCCAGCTCCGCAACGATCGCCCAGTTCAGGTCGCGGAAGGTAAAGGGCGCGGTGACGGCGGCAACCGTGCTGCCATCCGGCTTCTGGACGGCCGGGTGGAACGAGACATCCTGTGCGTCCCCGGCAGCCGGTGCGCTGCCCGTAGTGGCGCTGCTGGAAAAGGCAGCCTCGATGTAAGGCAGGCCCGGCAGCTCTTCCAGCACGCTGTGCCGGCCTTCGAGGCGCGACTGGGTGCGGGCCCTGAAGTCGCCGCCGATCAGGTAAACATCCAGAGTCTTCAGCTCGCCGCCGAAATTGGTGGTGATCAGGGCGATCTCGTCGATGGCCACCTGCAGGGCAAACACCCCTGCAAACCGGCCTGCGTTATCCACGATCCGGGTCGCCGCAAAACCTGCCGGGGCGCCTGCACTGGGTTCATAGTCTTCGATATCAGAGAAATAGACCCGTCCGGCTTCGCCTGCTTCGGCCATCCGGAACGCCTTGGCCAAGCCTGTTTCGCGATACGGGCCAGAGACCATGTTAGTGGCATAGTCGCTTTCCTTGGTGACCGAAAAGACCACATCCCCTGCCGGGTTGATCAGGAAGATGTCATAAAAGCCCATCCGCTCCATCACCTTCTGGAAGGCGGGATGGTTGCGTTCGAAGTGAAGATCATAAGGCGATGCGGCGGACGCAAACATCGACAGGTTTTGAACCTCGGCCTGGCCTGCACCGTCCCTGGTGGACCAGGTTGCGGTCAGATCCTTCATCGCGTCGGCGGTTGAGGGGACCGAGGCAATCGTCAGGATGGCCGCTTCAATCCCTTCGAAGTAGGATTGCAGCGCCAGCTCCCGGTCCTGCACCAGCGACTGCATGAAAACTTCGCTGTTGTGGAGCACCCCGCGCCGGAAGTTGCTGGTGCTGACGGCAATCAGGACGGCGGTCAGGACCAGCGCAGTGCTGACGATCAGCAGCGGCAGCTTGTGGGCGAGCTTCATGGATCTCAGAATTTTCAATTTGACCTCCAGCGGAGAGGCATCCCGCGGGCGCCGCCGCCGTCAGATGCCAGTGATGCAATTTGTCTCAGTTTCAACGCCAGATAGATTTTTTATCGGTTAATGCGCCTGCTGTTTTACGATAGGGTTTTGATATTTTCTCTTCGCCTTTCGATTGAATCCGGCCAGTACACTGCAGTCTGGTGCCTTACAGCGCCTGACAAAGGATGGTCTGGACGGCCGGGGCTTTAACGATTGCGGCGGCGCCGGTCACAGCATCGCAGAGCCTTCTTGCCCGCTTCCGCCGCGCCGCGAAGCTGCAAATGGTTAACGATTCCGGCGGCGCGAATCGTTTCCGCAGGGGCAGCGCGGTGTCCGAAACCCGGCTTGGCGGCAGAAGATTTCCCTGCGTTTGCGGGGAGTTCTTTGATTTCCGCCGGTGATGACCGGGTTTTTCTGGCAATGCGAAGGCGTTTTTTGCCATGGTTAAGCATCAATAACCGGGGGGTTAGGGAATTGTTAACGCTGCCGCAATCTGTCCATGAATTCGTCTCTTCATGGCTTTTTTGGGCCTCATTCCAGCCGCACGCCTGAATGACGATGCGTTTATGGGAAGCTGGAGTGGGTTATGAGACTGTTAATTGCTGCAATAGCGGCATGCCTGGCCTTGGGCATGCCCGCCGGTGCGGCTGCGAGTGACGCGCAGCCAAGCGCCACATCCATTGAAGGGTGGGAGGCCGTCGGACGGCTGAACATTGCCAACGGAAACATCTGCACCGGTGCGCTGGTGGCACCGGATCTGGTGCTGACGGCCGCGCATTGCCTGTTCGATCCGCGCACCGGGGCGCAGGTTGCCCCGGCGTCGATCTGGTTCGAAGCCGGGTTGTCGGGGCGGCAGGCTGTGGCCCTGCGGCAGGTGGCTAAGGCGGTGGTGCATCCGCAGTACCGCTACCGGCCTGCGGGCGCGCATCAAATCGGCAGCGATCTGGCGGTGCTCAAGCTGGACCGGCCGATCAGCCGCAGCCAGATCCAGCCGCTGGCAATGTCGCAGGATGCGGAGCGGGGCGATATTCTGCGGGTTCTGTCCTATACTCGCAGGCATGCAACCCGGCCGGGGCTGGAACCGTCCTGCAGCGTGCTGGCGCGGCAAAGCCGGACCCTGGTGTTGTCCTGCCTGGTGGATTTCGGCGCTTCGGGGGCTCCGGTGCTGGAGATGCGCCCGGGCCTGCCGCCGCGGCTGGTTTCGGTGATCTCAGCCAAGGCGGCGATGGGCAAGCGCCGGGTTTCAATCGGCACGGCGCTGGATGCATCGCTGCGTGAGCTGATGCGGCGCGCGGGGTAGGAGCAGCCGCCGTATACCGCGACGCCTGCTGCCTTTAAGGCAGCCGCATGCGGTATCAGGGTTCGCGCAGGGCTTCGCGGGATTTGTAGAGCGGCTTCAGCAGGTACTGCAGCACGGTTTTGGCGCCGGTCTGCAGCTCTGCGGCGGCCCGCATGCCCGGCCGGATCTCGATGGACTGCTGGCGTTCGGTGAAGCCGGATTTGTCGACCCGCACCGTCACCCGGTAATAGGGCTCGGCGCGCGGGTTGCGCTCATCTTCGAATGTATCGGCGGACACGAAATCCACCTTGCCGCGCAGCGAGCCGTAGATGGTGTAGTCATAGGCCGACAGCTTGATCGTGGCGTCCTGGCCCGGCTGTACGCTGGCGATGTCTTCGGGCCTTACCCGCGCCTCGACAAACAGCTCCTCGCCTAGCGGGATAATTTCCAGGATCTCCTCGCCGGGACGGATCACGCCGCCGATGGTGGTCACTGCCAGGCTGTTGACGATCCCGGCCATGGGGGAGGTGATAATGGTGCGGTTCAGCTGGTCCACCGCCAGCCGCTGCTCCTGGCGCAGGGTGGTGAGGTCGCGCAGCGTCTGCGAGTATTCCTCAGCCTGCTCCAGTTCTGCCTGAGTGCCGATCTCGTTGTATTTGGCGCGGGCATCGGTGGCGGCCTTGCGGGCCTTGTTCACCTCGATCAGCGCGACGATCTTCTGCTTGTAGAGCTGCTCCATATTGGCAAGCTCGGCGTTCAGCTGATCCATGATCTGCCGGGCACTGTCGCGGCGGCTGGTGAAGTCGGTCTGCCGGGCGGTCAGCAGGCCGCGTTCCGAGGCAAGAATGCCGGGCGAGCGCTGCGCCAGCATCTCCGGCACCGTGAATTCAAAGGCGCCTTTCATCTGCGCTTCGAGCCGGTGGCGCTTGATCTCCAGGGCGTCGATCTGGTTTTGCAGCTCATCAGCGGCGGCGCGGAACTTGGTGTCCTGCAGCTTGGCCAGCACCTGGCCGGCGCTGACGATATCGCCTTGGCGCACATGCAGCTCTGCCAGAATGCCGCCCTCCAGGTTCTGCACGATCTGCGCGCGGGAGGAGGAAACCACCTGGCCCTCGCCGCGCACGATCTCGTCGATGGAGGCGAATGCCGCCCAGATCAGGAAAGTAAGCACGGCGGCAAGCGCCAGATAGATGATGCGGCTGGCGCTGCGCGGCGTCTCTGCAGTGCCGTAGGGATCGTGCAGGGCCATGGTCACTTGCCTTCGCCAGCGGCCAGATGGGCCAGGACCTGATCGCGCGGGCCGTCCACAACCATCCGGCCGGATTGCAGGATCAGGGTGCGGTTGGTCAGCGACAGGATCGGCATCCGGTGGGTGGCGATCACTGCGGTGCGGCCTTCCAGCCAGTTCTCCAGGCGGCTCACCAATGTGCGCTCCAGCGTCTGGTCCAGCGCTGCGGTCGGTTCATCCAGCAGGACAACTGAAGGGTTTTGCAACCACAGCCGCGCCCAGCCGATCGACTGGCGCTGTCCTATGGACAGGCCGTGACCGCCGTCGCTGATCTCCAGATCCAGGCCCTTATGGTGGTTGCGCACATGGGCGCCGAGGCCTGCAAACTCCAGCGCCTCCATCAACCGGTCGTCGTCGCGCTCCAGCTGGTTGAGGTTCAGGTTGTCGCGCAGGGAGCCGGCAAACAGCCGCACGTCCTGGCTGAGATAGCCGATGTTTGCGCGCAGGTCGCGCGGGTCGATCTGGGCCATGTCGGTGCCGTCAAGCAGGATGCGGCCCCGGTCAGGGGCGTAAAGGCCCGACAGCAGTTTGAGCAGGGTCGACTTGCCGGAACCATTGACGCCCAGCACCGCAACCCGCTGGCCCGGCGTGACGGCCACGGCCTGCACATCCAGCGTCGGCGCTGCATCGTCCTCGTAACGGAACATAATCTCGCGCAGCTCGAACCGGCCTTCAATCGTCTGGCGGCGCAGGTAGGTGCGTTCCTTTTCCTTCTCCTGCGGGGCCTGGGCGATGGCATCCAGACCTTCCAGCGCGGCCTTGACGTTGCTCCAGCGCGCCAGGGTGGCCGCGAACTGCGTCAGCGGCGCCAGCGTCCGGCTGGTCAGGATGCCGGTGGCGATGATGGTGCCGACGGTGAATTCACCGGCAAAGACCAGCAGTGTGCCCAGCACCACGGCGGTGATATAGGTCGCCTGCTGCACCCCTTGCGACCAGTAGGTGAGGGCACTGGACAGCTTGCGCTGCTCCGTTGCGGAATGGGAGGACAGCGTGTTCAGTTCATCCCACAGCCGAAGCACCCGGTCCTCGCCGCGCTGGGTCTTCACGGTGTCCAGCTCGGTCACAACCTCATGCAGCAACCGCCCCGCCTTGGCGTTCGCGCCTTGGGTCTGACGGGTATAGGCGATCATCTTTTTCTGCATGAAGTAGGCAGGCAGCAGCATCAGAATGCCGCCGGCAATGATCACCCAGACCACAGGCCCGGCGATTGAGGCGACCAGCAGCAGGAACACCGCGATAAAGGGAATGTCCGCAAGCGTCGAGATGGTGGAGGAGGTGAAGAACTCCCGCACCGAGCCGAAGTCCCGCATCGCGGCAAACAGGCCGGAGGGCGGCAGCGGCTTCTTGTCGGAGCGCATGCCGATCAGGCGGCGCATCAGGTTGTGCTGCACCGACAGCTCGATCTGGCGGCCGGCCGCGTCGGTCAGCCGGGCGCGGGCCAGCTTCAGCATCGCCTCCAGCGCAATCGCGAGGAAGGCGCCGACAGCCAGCACCCACAGCGTGGCGTGCGACTGATGCGGCACCACCCGGTCATAGACCTGCAAAGAGAACAGCGCGACCGAGACCGCCAGGATATTGGCGACCAGCGACCCCAGCATGATCTCGCCCACCTGGCGGCGGTATTTGGGGAACTCGCTCCAGAACCAATGGCCCGGGTCGATCTGCGGCGTGTGCTTGGCCGCCATCTGGCTGATCGAGGGGCGGGCCGACAGCACGGTGCCGGTGAAAAAGGGGCTGAACTCCGCCAGCGGCACTTCGGTGCGGTTGTCCGGGCAGGAGGTGTCATAGATCGTCAGCACATCGTCTGCCTGGTCCAGCACCAGCACGCATTGGCCGCCGGACATGATCGCCAGCGCAGGCCATAGAGCAGGTGCAAGGCTTTGTTCTTCCAGCACCTTGGGCTGCAGCCCGGCGGATTGCAGCGCCTTGGCCAGCGTGTGCAGCGACAGATCGCCCGGCGTTTCCTTCCACAGGAAGGCGGCGACGTCGCTGACCGGCACTTCGCTGCCCTTCAGTGCAGCAAGGGTGGCGATCAGGCTGGCGCGGTGCTGGATGCGGGCGGCGGCGCCCTCCAGCAGCGAGCCCACTTCAGGCGGAGCGTCCTGCGGCTGAGGCTTGGGCCGGTTGTCCGTGCGCGGCTTAAGCTGCGCCTTGGGGCCGGGCGCCGGGGCAGGGGTGTTGGCAGGCTGCATCCCGCCGTGCGGCGCGGCCTGCGGGCTGGACACGGGCACCGCCCGCAGCACCGGCTTTTTGCCGGAGGCGGGCAGGGGACGCGGGGGCTTTTGTGTCGTGTCGGTCAAATCTTGTCCCCATCGGCCAAAAGGCCCAGGTCGCGCGCCAGTTGCAGCTGGATCAGCACCACCTCGTATTTCGCGTCGATGAATGCCTGCTCGCGGCGCACCAGCTCCTCATAGACCTGGATCACTTCCATCACCGGGCGCTGCCCCGCTTCGAACTGCTTTTGGAACAGCTCATAAGTCTCGCGGCTGCGGCGCACCAGGGCCGCGGTCTCAGCCTCCTGGCGGCGGTAGGAGGCGATCTGCTGAATCTGGCGGCTGTAGGTGCGGCGGGCGGCCTCCTCCGCTTCGCCCACCTGGCGGGTAGCGGCTTCCTTGGAGGCTTCCAATGCCTGAATGGCGGCAGGGGTGCCCAGTCCCAGGGGCTGGCCGACGCCCAGGGTCAGCCCGGCGCCGGAGCCGTCGGTGGTCACGTTGCCCGCAGCGGAGATCTGCGGCAGCAGGCCGGCGCGGCCGGATTTGGCCTGCGCAATGGCGCGGTCCGCTTCGGCGCCAGCCTTGAGCACCGAGAGGAACTGCACCTGCTCCGGCGGTGTCCGGATGTCCAGATGCGCCGGCGTTTGCGGGAAGCTCTGGCCGGTCATCGCGTGCAGCTCCGCGCGCGCAGTGGCGGCGGCATCCCGGGCGGTGGCCGTAGCGGTGCGGATGCCGCTGATCTTGCTGTCCACCACATTAATGTCGGCACGGTCCGACACGCCGCCGTCCACACGGCCCTGCACGATCCGGCGGAAGTCCTGCATCCGGCGCAGCGCCCGGTTTCCATAGGCGGCTTTCTCGTCACCGCGCAGGGCGGCGGCATACAGTCCAACGGCGGTCTCAACCCGGCTGTTCATGTCTTCAGACAGGTTGACCGCGGCAACCTCGACATCAGCGGCGGCAAACGCCCGTTCGGCCTTGCGTCGGCCGTTGTCGAACAGCACTTGTTCGATCAGCAGCCCCGCCACCAGATCGCCCAGCTCAGTCAGGCTGACCGAGGGCCCAAGCGTCGGCAGCCAGTTCTTGGACGCCGCTTCGGCCCGCAGCTTGGCGCTGATCAGCTCAGCCTCGGCGGCGCGGGAGGAAGCGGCGATGGCAGCGGCGGCAACCTGGCCGTAGGCGCTGTCCTCGGCCAGCAGCGACCGCCGGTCCATCAGCTGCCGGATTACCTCCGAGGACGCTTCGCCGGATTGCGCGAAGTTGCTTCGCGGCGCATCGCCGGCCGCGGCTTCCGGGCCGCCGGACAGCGGTGACTGTGCGCATGCCGACAGGCTGCACATCACTGCGATGGCGCAAAGAAAGCGTCCCGGTTGCATTCTGCCCTTTGCCCTTATGTCTAAGGCTTTTGTTGTGTTGGGCCCGGCTGAAAGTCCCCCCGGGCCGGCCGTTCAGATCACGGTGTTGACGTCTTCGTCGACGATCAGCGTGGTGCCGTCATCGCCAATGGTGTAGACGTTGTAGGCTTCGCCATCGATGGTTTCGGTGCCTGTTGCCGCAGCTCCGGTGATGGTGAGCGTGTCATCAGAGCCGCCATGCACAATCACCGTATCGGAGTTGCCGGACAGCGCGTTGATGTCCGCTTCGGTCAGGGTCAGGTCGACGCCATCGGCATGCACCAGGTTCAGTTCGTCGATGTTGAACTGCGACAGGCCTGCGTGGTCCAGAGCGGTTGCGCCCGCGCCGTCCTCAAGCACCACCATCGTGCCGGAGCTGTTGCCCGCATCATCGACCCGGTTGACCACCAGATGCGAGCCATCCGGCACATCCGCGTCGAAGCTGAACAAGGTCCGGCCGCCGGTCAGGTCGGTCTCGGTGCCGGTGATATCGGCAACGCCGCCGCCGCTTGTCAGCTCATGCGCGGTGTCGCCGGTTTCGAAATCATCGCTGAAGAAGCCGCTGACACCGGCGCCGGTGCTGATGACGTCGCCGACATTCGGAGCGTCATATTCTGTGTCGATGCCAAAGGTTTCGGTCAGGGTTTGGGTGTTGCCCGCCGCATCGGTCGCGGTGATCTCTGCGGTGGCGGTGGCGGTGGTGTCGCCGTCGGGCAGGTCATCGGCGTCAAATGCGGCGCTCCAGTTGCCATCGGCATCCACAGTTGCAGCCCGGGTTACGCCGCCGATGGTCACCTCAACGCTGGATCCCGCCTCGACCGTGCCGGTCATGGTCAGGCCCGCTGCGCGCTCCGCGACATTCAGCACATCGTCATCGGTCTGGCTGCTGTCTGCGGTGAACGGCGTTACCTCGGTGTCGATGGTCAGCGTGTCGCTGATTTCCGAGGTGTTGCCTGCGGCGTCGGTGGCTGTGACGGTGATGTCCGCCTCATAGCTGCCCTGGGCAATGTCGGAGGCGGCAAAATCCACACTCCAGTTGCCGCCGGCATCAACCGTCGCGGTTTCGGTGGCGCTGCCCAGCTGCACGACGACGGTCGAGCCCGGCTCCACGGTACCGGTGAGCGTCACCCCGTCGCTATGCTCGGTGTTGTTGACGACGTTGTCGCCTTCGATGCTGCCGGATTCCAGGGTCAGCGGGTCGACCAGCGTGTCCACGCGCAGGCCGGCGGTCGCGGTTGCTGTATTGCCGGCCGCGTCGGTCGAAGTCACGCTGACGGTGGTGTCATATTCGCCGGCAGGCAGCGAGCCTGCTTCGAATTCGGCGGCCCAGTTGCCGTCCGCGTCCACCGTGGCGCTGCGGGTGACACCTTCCACGGTGACACTGACCGAGGCGCCCGGTTCGCCGGTGCCGGTCAGGGTCAGGGCAGACGCCGCCTCGGAGCCGTTGACCAGATCGTCGCCGCCGGCCTGGCCGGGATCAATCTCCACCGCGGTTGTGGTATCGACGCGGATCGTGCCGGTCACGCTGCCGGTGTTGCCGAAGCTGTCGGTCGCCGTGACGGTGACCTCTGAATCATATTCGCCCGCGGCGATCTCAGATGCGGCGAAATCCGCGCTCCAGGTGCCGTCCTCCGTTGCGATGACGGTGCGGGTGACGCCCTGGAATGTCACGTCGACTGTGGCGCCGGCTTCGGCGGTGCCTGTCAGGGTGACGCCATCGGCGGCTTCCGCAGCGTTGATCATGTCATCGCCGCCGGCCTGGCCGTCATCAAGGGTGACTTCGGCAACGGTGTCGATCACTACGGTGGGGCCGTCCAGGTCGAATTCGTTGCCATCCGGGTCAACCACATGAACAGTTGACTCGTAATTGCCGTCCTCCGGCAGGTCATCGACCGGGAAGGTGACGCCCCAGTTGCCGTCCTCATCGACAGTTGTCGTCTGGGTCGAGGTTCCGACGGTCACTGTCACCTCAGACCCCGGCGCCCCGGTGCCGGTGATCTCAACCGGTGTGGTGGTCGAGCCAGAAACGGGGAAGGTGGCGTCCGGGTCGTTCACCGTGGGCACGATGCTTCCCGTTTCGCCGCCGCCATCTCCGCCGCCGCCGGCGATAACCGCGGCGCCGACAACACCCGCCGCGGCCCCTGCGGCCCCCAGACCGCCGAACAGCGGTGCGGCCAGCGGCGCGACCACAGGCTCGATCCGGTCGACGTCCAGAAAGACCATCTCGTCGTAAGCGCTCCACTTGCCAGCCAGGTCGAGCGGCTCATAAGTGGCAAACAGCATGCCGCTGGACTTGTCCTCCAGCACCACTTCGGTGAACTGGCCTTCGGAGCTGAGGAACAGGTTTTTGCCGCCAGTGGTGTCAAAGGCGTAATAGTTTTCCAGCACCAGTTCCTGGCCGTTTGCCAGAGTGATGTGCAGGTCGCTGCCGCGGCGGGCATAGCTTTCTACATCAGCCGGGCTGAGGTTCAGGGAAATATCCTTGGCCGGTGCAGCGTCAATGCGCGCCGGATTGCCTTCGGAGAAGTTTCCATGCTGTGTCGTGCCCGCCATGTTGCGGGTAATAAATGCAACCGTGCTCATTGTTTTACCGCTCAATCTGTACGCTGTGGCGCCATGAATAAGGCGCGCGCTGCGTGGTTCCGTTGCCTGTAGTTTTGCCCTTCGGCCGTCTTTTGCGGCCATTTTGAGGCCATACTGAGACGATTTTTTGTGGCCTGTCCAGTATGTAGGCTCCAAAGCTGCGGCAAAAATAGCGGTAACCGTGTCCTGGCTGCCGCAGAATTTCTAAGGTTTTTCACCGGGCCGGGGCGGCAGGAGGGTCCTGCTGCCCCGGCAGACCCGGCTGCGGCAGGCCCTGAAATACAGGTCAAATGCTCCTTGATCCGCATTAGGGGCGATCAGCAGCTGAGGTGATCTCCAAATAGGAGAAGCACACCCGGAACACCTTGAAATGCCGCGTTGCAGAAGGGGCGGCAGCAAGGGGTGTTCGCTACTATGTGAAGAAAATTTCCCGCAAAAGATTCTGGCAATTAATTAAAAGTACACCACTTTCAGATAGGAAGAAGTTCGTAATTGGTGTAAGCTCGAGAGTAAGTCAAGACGACGCCGACAGCCCTGGTAACCGGGCGCAGGCCGCCGCCAAGAGCGGCCAGCCGGACGTATAACGCCAGCAGCGGCGCCGAGCAGAAATCAGAACTCAACACTGACGCGGACACCTATGCCCACGTGCTGGGCACCCTCTGTCCGCGTGCGAAGGAACGCCAGGAGGAACGGCGCCAGTTAACCAGGAGGCTTGATCCACGATGAAAGACATTGCCGAACTTTTTGCAGAGCAGTACGGCGAAACGCGCGAGCAGGAAATGCCGCTGCAGGACTATTTGAATGCCTGCCGCGACGATCCAAGCCTGTACGCGAACGTCGCCGAGAGGATGCTGAGGGCAATTGGCGAAGAGGAGCTGGTAGACACGTCCAAGGACGCGCGGCTCGGGCCGATCTTTCAGAACCGAACGATCAAGCGGTACAGCGCCTTCCACGATTTCTATGGCATGGAAGACACCATTGAGCGGATTGTCGGCTATTTCCGCCACGCCGCGCAGGGTCTGGAGGAGCGCAAGCAGATTCTCTACCTGCTGGGACCGGTCGGCGGCGGCAAGTCCTCGCTGGCGGAACGCCTGAAGCGCCTGATGGAAGACCAGCCGATCTATGTGCTGAAGGCGGGCAACCAGATCTCGCCGATTTTCGAAAGCCCCCTGGGCCTGTTTGATCCGGTCCGCATGGGAAAGGTGCTGGAAGAGGAATACGGCATTGCCCAGCACCGGCTGCCGGGGCTGATGTCGCCTTGGGCGGTGCAGCGTCTGGATGAATTCGATGGTGATATCAACAAGTTCTCGGTCGTGCGCCTGCATCCTTCGCGGCTGCGCCGGATCTGTGTCGCCAAGGTGGAGCCGGGTGATGAAAACAACCAGGATATCTCGACCCTGGTCGGCAAGGTCGACATCCGCCAGCTGGAGCATTTCAGCCAGGATAACCCGGATGCCTACAGCTTCTCCGGCGGCCTGAACCGGGCGACCCAGGGCATCCTGGAATTCGTCGAGATGTTCAAGGCGCCGATCAAGATGCTGCACCCGCTGCTTACGGCGACCCAGGAAGGCAACTACATGGGCACCGAAAGCTTCGGTGCGATCCCGTTCAGCGGCCTGATCCTGGCGCATTCCAACGAAAGCGAATGGCAGTCCTTCAAGAACAACAAGAACAACGAGGCCTTCATCGACCGGGTGTCGATCGTCAAGGTGCCTTATTGCCTGCGGGTTTCGGATGAGACGTCGATCTATGAAAAGCTGATTGAAAACAGTGAGCTGCGCAATGCCCCCTGTGCGCCGGAGACGCTGAAGATCCTCAGCCGCTTCTCGGTGCTGACCCGTCTGAAGCCGCATGAGAACTCGAACCTCTACTCCAAGATGCGGGTCTATGACGGCGAAAGCCTGAAGGACACCGACCCCAAGGCCAAGACGGTCCAGGAATACCAGGACCGGGCCGGCGTCGACGAGGGCATGAACGGCATCTCGACCCGCTTTGCCTTCAAGGTGCTGTCCACCACCTTCAACTTCGACACCAACGAGGTGGCGGCGGACCCGGTGCACCTGATGTATGTGCTGGAGCAGATGATCAAGCGCGAGCAGTTTCCGCAGGAGACGGAACAGAAGTATCTTGAGTTCATCAAGACAGAGCTGGCGCCCAGGTACGAGGAGTTCATCGGCAACGAGATCCAGAAGGCGTACCTCGAAAGCTATACCGAATACGGCCAGAACGTCTTTGACCGCTACATCGCCTATGCCGATGCTTGGATCGAGGAGCAGGATTACAAGGATCCGGATACCGGCCAGCTCTATAACCGCGAGGTGCTGGATGCGGAGCTTAGCAAGATCGAAAAGCCGGTTGGCATCGCCAACCCCAAGGACTTCCGCAACGAGGTCGTGAAATTCGCCCTGCGCCACCGTGCCAACACCGGGTCCAATCCGGCCTGGAACTCCTATGAGAAGCTGCGCGACGTGATCGAGAAGCACATGTTCAGCCAGGTCGAGGAACTGCTGCCGGTGATCTCCTTCGGATCCAAGAAGGACAGCAAGACCGAAAGCAAGCATCAGGAGTTCGTCGAGCGGATGCGCGGCCACGGCTATACCGACCGCCAGGTGCGGCGCCTGGTCGAGTGGTACATGCGCGTCAACAAGGCGGGCTAAAGAGGAGCGCTGTGCAACATGCATCATTTCATCGACAGGCGCGCCAATCCGAAGGGCAAGAGCCTCGGGAACCGCCAGCGGTTCCTGCGGCGGGCCCGGGAGAATATTAAGGAGCGCGTTGACCAGTCGGTCCGGGGGAAGTCAATCCAAAGCGGAAGCGGTGTCCCGGACGAAGGCGAAAAGGTCACCATCCCGACACGGGGGCTGAAGGAGCCGCGGTTCTTTCATTCCTCCAAGGGCGGGCTGCGTCGCCATGTTCTGCCCGGCAACAAGGATTTTGTTGTCGGCGACACTATCAAGCGCCCGCAGGGCGGTGCCGGGGAGGGCGGCCGCAAGGCTTCAGAGGACGGTGACGGCGAGGACGAGTTTTCCTTCACTCTGACTCAGGAAGAATATCTGGAAATCCTGTTCGACGGGCTGGAACTGCCGGATCTGGTGGAAAAGGCCACGGTGGAGACTGAGACGATCGGCACCCGCCGCGCCGGCCTGACAACTGCCGGAACGCCCAACAACCTCAATCTGGTGCGCACCATGCGCAACTCGCTGGGCCGACGGATCGCCCTGCAGCGTCCCACCACCAAATCCCAGCGCGACTTGGAAGAGCAGATCGCCGAACTGGAGGCGCTTGATGACCGCACGCCGCCGCAGGAGGAATTCCTGGAGGCACTGAGGAAGAAGCTCGACGGCATTGTCCGCAAGCGCAAGGTGGTCGGCTATATCGACCCGCTGGACCTGCGCTACGACACCTTTGTGCCCGAGAAGATCCGCAACTCCCGCGCGGTGGTATTCTGCCTGATGGATGTGTCCGGCTCTATGCAGGAGCGGGAGAAGGACCTGGCAAAACGGTTTTTCCTGCTGCTGCACCTGTTCCTGGAACGCTGCTATGAGCACACCGAACTGGTGTTCGTGCGCCATACCCACCACGCGCAGGAAGTGGATGAGGAGACCTTTTTCTACGCCCGTGAAACCGGCGGCACCATCGTGTCGACCGCTCTGGAGAAAATGAAGGAGATCATCGACGAGCGTTATCCGCCGGATGAGTGGAACATCTACGGCGCCCAGGCCTCTGACGGGGAGAACTTCGGCAACGACTCCGCGCGCTGCAAGAATCTGCTGCTGAAGGATCTGCTGCCGGTCAGCCAGTTTTACGCCTATGTGGAGATTGTCGATGAGGCGGCGGAGATGCTGCTGAACAATCCGGAAGCAGGCGAAGACCTGTGGCAGAACTACCGCGAGGTGAAGAGCCAGGCCCCGCATTTCGAAATGCAGCGGGTATCGCAGCCCGGCCATATCTATCCGATTTTCCGGGAGTTCTTCCTCCCCAAGGTGAAAGGGGTGCAGAATGCAGGCAGCTGAAAAGGCGCGCGTGCCGCTGTTCGACGGGCCGGAATGGACCTTTGAACTGATGGAAAGGGCGCGCGACGCGATCGAGCGGATCGCGCTCGAAGATCTCGGGCTGGATGTCTACCCCAACCAGATCGAGATCATCTCTGCGGAGCAGATGCTAGATGCCTATTCCTGCGTCGGCCTGCCGCTGATGTATCAGCACTGGTCCTTCGGCAAGCATTTTGCCCGTGACGAGGCGTTGTACCGGACCGGCCGCCAGGGGCTGGCCTATGAGATCGTCATCAACTCCAACCCCTGCATCAGCTACAACATGGAAGAAAACACCATGGCGATGCAGACCCTGGTGATGGCGCACGCGGCCTTTGGGCATAACCATTTCTTCAAGAACAATTATCTGTTTCAGCAATGGACCGACGCGTCGGGCATCCACGACTACCTGGCCTTCGCCAAGAATTACATCACCGCCTGCGAGGAGCGCTATGGCCTCAGCGCGGTGGAAGAAGTGCTGGACGCCGCCCATGCGCTGCAGTCCCAGGGCGTGTTCCGCTATGGCCGCCCGCCCAAACCGACCAGCGAGGAACTGGTTGCGATGCAGAAGGTGCGCGAAGGCTATGAAAGCAGCCAGAGCGTGCTGGACATCTGGACCGACAGCACCTTGGGCCGCGACAAGCTGAAAGAAGCCGAGGATGCCTCGTTCAGCGCACGCCGCAAGCAGATGAACCTGCCGCAGGAAAATCTGCTGTATTTCCTGGAAAAGCACAGCCCGGTGCTGGAGCCCTGGCAGTGCGAGATCCTGCGTATTGTGCGGATGCTGGCGCAGTATCTGTATCCGCAGAAGCAGACCAAAGTGATGAACGAGGGCTGCGCGACCTTCGTGCATTACTACATCATCAACAAGCTGTATGAGCAGGGCCAGATCACCGAAGGCGCCTATATGGAAATGCTGCACAGCCACACCAATGTGGTGATGCAGCCGGAATATGACGATCCGCGTTATTCGGGCATCAACCCTTATGCGCTGGGCTTTGCGATGATGCAGGACATACGCCGCATCTGCCAGGACCCGACCGATGAGGACCGGGAGTGGTTCCCGGACTTTGCGGGCAATCCGGACTGGCGCGGGGTGCTGCGCGATGCCTGGGCGAACTACCGCGACGAAAGCTTTATCCAGCAGTTCCTGTCGCCGAACCTGATCCGCAAGTTCAAGCTGTTCACGCTGACCAATGACGCGGATCTGCCCAATCTGGTTGTCAGCCAGATCCACAACCGCGCGGGCTATAAGGCGATCCGCCGCGATCTGGCCAAGCAGTATGACCTGGCCTATCTGGAGCCTGATATCCAGGTGACCGATGCGGACCTGCGCGGCGACCGGGAGCTGAAGCTGACCCATACCGTGCGCGATGGGATCCACCTGGATGAAGAGGATCAGGAAGAGGTGCTCAAGCACCTGCGCCGGCTTTGGGGCTATGGCGTCAGGCTGGATGCGGTCGAGGCCTCGACCGAGGACTGATCCTCATGCGCGGGCCCGGCCTTGTCCTTGGGGCGGGGTGAACACCGCAAGCGCTTAGCACCCAAAATGAAAACGCAGGCCCGGGGGCCTGCGTTTCAAGGTTTGGCATTCGGCCGGGATCAGAACTCCACCACGGCGCGGATGGATTTACCCTCGTGCATCAGATCGAAGCCTTCGTTGATCTGATCCAGGGTCAGCTTGTGGGTGATCATCGGGTCGATCTCGATTTTGCCGTCCATGTACCAGTCGACGATCTTGGGCACGTCGGTGCGGCCGGAGGCGCCGCCGAAGGCGGTGCCCTTCCAGACCCGGCCGGTGACCAGCTGGAACGGGCGGGTGGCAATCTCGGCACCGGCTGGCGCCACGCCGATGATGATGCTTTCACCCCAGCCCTTGTGTGCGCATTCCAGCGCGGTGCGCATCACCTGCACGTTGCCGGTGGCGTCAAAGGTATAATCCGCGCCGCCACCGGTCAGTTCGACCAGGTGCGCCACCAGGTCGCCGTCGACCTCGGCCGGATTGACAAAATCGGTCATGCCGAATTTCTTCGCCATTTCCACCTTGCCCGGGTTCAGGTCGACGCCGACAATCTGGTCGGCACCGGCCAGCCGCAGGCCCTGGATTACATTGAGGCCGATACCGCCGAGGCCGAAAACCACCGCGCGGGAGCCGATTTCGACCTTAGCGGTGTTGATCACCGCGCCGATGCCGGTGGTGACGCCGCAGCCGATGTAGCAGACCTTGTCGAACGGCGCGTCCTCACGGATTTTCGCCAGCGCGATTTCCGGCACCACGGTGTGGTTCGCGAAGGTCGAGCAGCCCATGTAATGATGGATCGGGGTGCCGTCCTGCATCGAGAAGCGGGTGGTGCCGTCCGGCAGCAGGCCCTGGCCCTGGGTCGAGCGGATCGCCTGGCACAGGTTGGTTTTGGGGTTGAGGCAGTATTCACACTCGCGGCATTCCGGCGTGTAGAGCGGGATCACGTGGTCGCCGGGCTTCAGCGAGGTGACGCCTTCGCCGACCTCGACCACGACGCCCGCGCCCTCATGTCCCAGGATCGCCGGGAAGATGCCCTCGGGGTCATCGCCCGAGCGGGTGAATTCGTCGGTGTGGCACAGGCCGGTAGCCTTGATTTCCACCAGAACCTCGCCCGCTTTGGGGCCTTCGAGGTTCACCTCCATGATTTCCAGCGGTTTGCCGGGGGCAACCGCAACGGCGGCGCGGGTCTTGATCATGTGACTGGTCCTTCGTCCATATTCTCCGGGACCGGGCCGCCGCAGGGCGGGACCGGGGTGAATGCGTTGCCAGCGGCAGCACCGCGGGTCTGAATGACCCAGCGTTACATTTGCAGTCCGGCGCACGCAAGCATTGCCTCGGCACCCTAACAGTCCCGGCGCGCAGGGCTTTGCCTTGAATGCGACAGCTGAGCGGCGGTCCGCGCCATCTGCTAATGTGAAAAAAGCTGCCGATTCCAGCGCCTTGCCTGCAGGCTTCCAGTTTCGGGAAGGAATCTTGCTTCGGGGCCTTGACCTTCCTCTGACTGGAACCCTCATATGAACTCACATAGGACAAAACCCGCAGGTCTCCCATGTCAGAAAACACCGCTGTATCACTGCAAATCACCAACCTGAGCTGCGCAGGCTGCGCCGGGCGCGCCGAACGTGCCCTGGCGGCGGTCGACGGGGTCAAGACGGCCTCGGTGAACCTCGCAAACGCAACCGGCCAGGTCGAGGCCGCGCCGGAGGTGGAACTGGCTCAGCTGACGGCTGCGCTCAAATCCGCGGGCTACCCGGCGGCAGAGTCTGAGGTCACCTTGGCCCTCAGCGGTATGACCTGCGCGTCTTGCGTGGGACGGGTGGAACGGGCGCTTCTGGCGGTGCCAGGCGTGCTGGAGGCACGCGTCAACCTGGCCAGCGAAAGCGCGCAAGTCCGGTTCCTTACCGGGGCGGTCCGGGCCGCCGATCTGGCCCGCACGGTGACAGAAGCGAGCTATCCGGCGCGCCTGAGCAGCGGGGCACCGGACGAGGCGGAGCAGGCAAGCCAGCGCAAGGCGGACGAGATCGCCGCGCTGGGCCGGCAGGTTCTGATCGCCGCGGTGCTGACGCTGCCCGTCTTCCTGATTGAGATGGGCAGCCACATGATCCCGGCGCTGCATCACTGGGTGGCGGCCAATATCGGTATGCAGAACAGTTACTTGCTGCAATTTGCCCTGACCACCCTGGTGCTGGCAGGGCCGGGGCGGCAATTTTATACCAAAGGCTTCCCGGCACTGTTCCGGGGGGCGCCGGACATGAACGCGCTGGTGGCGCTGGGCACCTCCGCCGCCTATGGGTTCTCGGTCATTTCCACCTTTGCACCTGGGCTGCTGCCCGCAGGCACAGCGAATGTGTATTACGAGGCCGCTGCAGTGATCGTGGTGCTGATCCTGACGGGCCGGTACCTGGAGGCGCGCGCCAAGGGGCGCACCGGCGCGGCTATCCGCAAGCTGGCCGGGCTGCAGCCGAAAACCGCCATGGTCGTTGCTGCTGGCGAGGCGGTGGAAACCCCGGTGGAAGAGATCGGGGCAGGGGACCTGATCCGGGTCCGCCCGGGTGAGCGCATCGCGGTGGACGGCGAGATCGTCTCGGGCAGCTCCTACATCGACGAAAGCATGATCAGCGGCGAGCCGGTGCCGGTGGCAAAAGCTCCGGGCGATGAGCTGACCGCAGGCACCATCAACGGCAATTCGGCGCTGGAATTCCGCGCCACCCGCGTTGGCCGCGACACCGTGCTGGCGCAGATCATCCGCATGGTGGAGCAGGCCCAGGGCGCCAAGCTGCCGGTGCAGGGGATGGTCGACCGTATTACCCTGTGGTTTGTGCCCGCGGTGATTGTGGTTGCGGCCCTGACCGTGTTGGCCTGGTCGCTGTTCGGCCCTGCACCGTCGCTGCCGCTGGCCTTGGTGGCCGGTGTTTCGGTGCTGATCATTGCGTGCCCTTGCGCCATGGGGCTGGCCACGCCGACCTCGATCATGGTCGGGATCGGGCGCGCCGCGCAGATGGGGGTGCTGTTCCGCAAGGGCGACGCGCTCCAGCGGTTGCAGGAAGTGCAGGTGGTGGCGCTCGACAAGACCGGAACGCTGACCGAAGGCCGCCCGGCATTGACCGCATTGATTTGCGCTGAGGGCTTCACCCGCGAGGAGGTCCTGCGGCTGGCCGGCGCGGCGGAGGCGCAGTCGGAACATCCCATCGCGCGCGCCATCACGGCTGCTGCGGGCGAGGGGCTGCCCAAGCCGGAGGCTTTTGAGGCGATCCCGGGTTACGGCCTGCGGGCGCAGGTCGAGGGGCGTGAGGTTCTTGTTGGCGCGGCCCGGCTGATGGTGCGCGAAGGCATTTCGATGGACGGGCTGGAGGCTGAGGGTCAGCGGCTGGCGGAGCGTGGTGAAACCCCGCTGTACGCAGCCATTGACGGGCAGGCGGCGGCGGTGATTGCGGTGGCCGATCCGGTCAAGCCGGGCACTCCGGCGGCGATTAAGGCGTTCCATGACCAGGGGCTGAAGGTGGCGATGATCACCGGTGATGCCGCGGCTACTGCGCGGGCAATTGCCGCACGGCTTGGCATTGATGCGGTGAAGGCGGAATGTCTGCCGGCGGATAAGGTAACCGCGATTGCGGAACTGCAGCAGGAGCACGGCACGCTGGCCTTTGTCGGCGATGGCATCAATGATGCGCCGGCGCTGGCGTCGGCGGATGCGGGCATCGCGATCGGCACCGGCACAGATGTGGCGATCGAAGCCGCCGATGTGGTGCTGGTCTCCGGCGATCTGCGCGGGGTGGTGAATGCGCTGACCGTCAGCCGCGCCACCATGCGCAACATCCGCCAGAACCTGGGCTGGGCGTTTGGCTATAACGTGCTGCTGATCCCGGTGGCTGCGGGCGTGCTCTATCCCTTTGGCGGGCCGCTGCTGTCGCCGGCGCTGGCGGCGGGCGCGATGGCGCTGTCGAGTGTCTTTGTGCTGTCCAATGCCCTGCGCTTGCGCCGCCTGACACCTGCCATAGATGAGGAGCAGTCCGTATCTCCGGCCAAGGAAGCCGCTAAGCAGGAGGCGCGCGCATGAACATCGGGGACGTCTCCAGCCGCTCGGGCCTGCCCGCCAAGACCATCCGCTATTACGAGGACATCGGCCTGATCAAACCGCACCGCAGCGCCAACGGTTACCGCTGCTTTGCCGAGACCGATCTGCACAAGCTGGCGTTTCTGGGCCGGGCGCGGGCGCTGGGCTTCACGATTGAGGACTGCCGCACCCTGATGGCGCTTTACGAGGACGAAAGCCGCGCCAGCGCCGACGTGAAACAGCTGGCGCTGGAGCATCTGGCCAAGATCGAGGAAAAGATCGCCGACCTGCAGGCGATGCGCGATACGCTGGGGGAGCTGGTCAGCAGCTGCGCAGGCGACAGCCGCCCGGATTGCCCGATTCTGAAGGACCTGTCCGGCGAGGGGTGATCCGGCTGGCGGGGCAGGCAGTCGGCT